>DATDFS010000161.1:0-26942 GCA_036522495.1 Nitrososphaeraceae archaeon
ACTGATAAGACGATTCTTGGTATTCGCATCTCTATCGAAAGAAACATGCTTGTGGCGGAACAGTTTATACAATCTCTGATTAGGAAATATGGAAAACACAATATTTCAACAGATGGAGGAACATGGTCCACGAGCATGCAGATTCCTGAATGTGGAACATCATTATCATTCTTCGTATCAAAAAAGTATTATCAAAAGAACAATCCAATACATGAAAGATAGAACCGAATGTTTTGATGACTATTTTCCATCTAAGAAAGATAATGATTGTAAGCAAAAGCATGTCATGAATTGGTTAGGTCTATTTGTTGATATGCACGCTAGAACAGTTATGGAAAAAATTGTTAAATGGACGAGCCCAACGCATAGCTGAAACACTTTAGAGCAACGCATACAACCAGCCAGATTTCCTATTCAGTTCCCCGTTCAGATTTGCTTTATGTGCGTATCATCATTCGCCAGTAAAAGAATGGAACCTCAATAGGGATTATATTACAGAGCAGTGCTCATAACATGGTATTTAGTCATATTCTGCTTTTGGCTACATATATCCCGCAATCAATCTCCCGTCGCGTTATAATGGTTAAATAAATGGACATGGTGGATGAAACTATTACTGTGACAACCGCTTCATCAAAAGTTGATCAGAACGATCCTCATTATGTATTTGCTGCCGATCTATCCGATATACAAAAAGCTGCTGGTGGATGTTTACCGTTACAGATTCAAAATCACAGCATGTCTCTTTTTTACCACAATTCTAAAGTTTATGCAATAGATAATAGATGTCCTCATATGGGCTTTCCTTTACATCGTGGTACCGTAAAAGACGGCATTCTTACCTGTCATTGGCATCATGCACGCTTTGACCTTATAGGTGGAGGAACATTTGATCAGTGGGCAGGTGATGTACGCTCTTTTCCTGTTCAGATTCGAAATGGAAATGAGATTTGGGTAAGCCTTTCTTCTTTTATAGATCCCAATTCTTATAACGAAACACTATTACAAAATGCATTAAAACAGAATATTTCCTTAATGATAGCAAAGGCAGTAATTGCTATGTCAGAACAGGGAGGCAGATATAAAAATGGCGACAGAAACAGTAAGGATGATGATTATGATCATGATGTCGGCTTTGTAAACGCATTCTGCACCGGTCTTGATTTTGGAACACACTATAAGCAATCAGGATGGGGACAAGGATTAACAATACTTACCGGTATGATGAATATATCTAGGTTTCTTGATCTCGAAAATAAGCCATATTCACTTTACCATGGTCTTTCTGCAGTTGCGCAGGATTGTGTTTCTATGCCTCCACGCTTTCAAGTTTTGTCTTTGCCAGATCCTTGGCCTGATCTACCAACAATTAAACGCTGGTTCAGACAATTTATTGAATCTCGTGATGCTCAAGCTGCAGAGAGGTGTATTGTTACAGTTGTAAGGCTTGGTGCTAACAGCCAACAATTAGCAGATATGTTTTTTGCAGCAGTAACAGACCATCGCTTCCTTGATGTCGGTCATACACTTGATTTCACTAACAAGGCATTTGAAGCTCTTGATACAGTTGGATGGGACAACAATAAGGAGATCGTAGAATCTGTGCTAAGCAGCCTTGTCTTAGGTTACACCAGTGCTGAAAGGATGGAAGAATCTGATGCATGGCGTCATCCAATAGATTTAATCGCTATTCTAGAAGACACCTTCAGCAAATTTCCCTTTGTACTAGAAAACGTTAGGAGAACCGAAAGAGATAGAGAAAAATGGAACGGCAGAGACAAACTAGTAACAGAATTACTTGGAGATGATCCACAATCAATTGTTAACGAATTACTAGATGCCTTGAACCAAGGAGCTACTGAAGTAGAATTAGCTAGCGCCGTGGCTTATGCTGCAGCTTTGCGTATTGCACAATTTCATACACGCAATGAATTTAGTGATTGGGATGCGGCGTTACATACATTCACCTTTGCCAATGCAGTACATCAAGGATTACGAAGGATATCTACACCAGAGCTACTAAGAGGAGTATTCGACGGTGCAATGAGAATATATCTTAATCGCTTTCTTAATATTCCTCCAGCAAAAATTCCAAAGCCAAGATCACTTGAAAGGAGTGATAATGGCAATGTTAAAACATCTGACGACAGTGTTAAAACATTGCTAAGGGAATTACCAGCAGTTTTAGATAAGCAGCAGCAGATTAATCAGGCAGGGCAATTGGTTGCAGATTATCTTTATAATGGCGGAAATCCAGATCTGCTTTTGGCTATGATGGGAAATGTTTTGTTACGCGAGGATCGTAACTTTCATTCTATTCAGATGGTTGAGGCAGCATTCAGACAATATTCTCTTCTTCCATCTAGCGAAGATCATGCCGATATTGAACGCGTTAACATTTTGGTAGCAGCAGCTCGATATTTAGCTGCGCATTCACCTACAATGCGCACACAGGGAAGAACTTACCAGATAGCCAATCAACTCTATCATGGAGAACACTTATTTGAAGAATAGTGGTGGTGGGTAGTGACGTTGTCTTTAATTTATACACAGTAGATATACTATTTTCAAGTATCCTCTTTGAAGATACCGCAGCAGTCATTTCACGGATTAATATCCATGTTTCCTCGCGGTGAATTTGACTATATCATGTGTATGGATAGTATCACGTTGAAGGTATTCTATATCCGAGATATGCCAATAGCCCTATGGCATGGCGTAAACTACATAACGCTGCAATGTAGTCTTTATTTTCTTGTTTATACGGATTTTATCTCGATTTGCATATAATCTGGGACCAAAGTTTGCAACAGCGAATATAGCTGCAAATCCCAGAAGCATCGTAAAAAGGCCCGTCATTGATGCGCCTCCACACATAAAGATATACTATTAGATTTTTTATATAAACATTAGTATAATTATATGATGGTCAAGTGTGTAGAAATATAATCTCTGTGGCCATCGGCATTACTATACGTTATTATCAAACTAAGGCCATAAGAGAGCACATGTCCTCTTCACAGACTATACATCGACATAAACTTCCCCAAATTCCATATCATTTAATATCATTTAACGGCTGAATCATAGCTTCCTTTGTTGATATGATCTCTTAAGTGTGCATACAGGTAAGGAGAAAAGGCTATCTGACGTTAATTTGACCATCGTTTGACCTCATCTGCCAGTCATCTGACGGTATTTTGATGATAGAAATCAAGAACAGACATCAACTTGTATTATACAAATACGCTCTAATATACAGTCCGCTATTGCTTTATACATGTGCCGTAAGGAACAGTCTAACCTCGCAAACTTCCTACCTTTTCGCAATACTCTTTAATATTATACCATCAATGTATTGCTCCATTCTATAGAGGATATTTTCTTCTAAAAATTTATTTAAATGTCGATGTACCCCATATACATATTCTTTTCAAGGTAGAGTCTTGATGCTCCAAACAAGATGCTGTTGAAAAAAATCATGAGAAAATTGGAATCAACTGCGAACGGATTATGGAAGTTAAAACATCAGCTTAGGATAGTACCTCATCATTACACTTCTATGTTATTCCCATAATTTGCATAGGACCCATGAAATAATAAGCACTGTTTACCTAAGTTTCTCCACTGGTTAATGATGTCAAGAAATTCAAAGTCAGATGGAAAAAAGGTAAGAATCGAAGAAATAATGAGCAAAAGGCTAGTAACCTTGGGTGCAGATTCTACAGCTTTGGACGCTGCGAAAGAGATGTCTAAAAACATTGTAAGTTCCATAATCCTGATCGACAGCGATAAAATAATTGGAATAGTCACAGAAAGAGATTTGATAAAAAATGTTTGTGCAAAAGATTTACTATCTAGTAAGACGCCTCTGACAGCTATAATGTCCTCTCCTCTTATTACCGTCGACAAAGATCTGTTAGTTGAAGAAGCTGCTCGAACGATGATTAAGAATAAAGTAAGACACCTAGCAGTAAAAGAGAACGCTGCTCATCAGATTATTGGAATAATTAGTTCCACAGATTTGACAAGATTTCTCAGGGATAAACTAGAGATGGGTTCTCACATATCCTCACTCATAAAGGATCTATACTCGGAAGAAGAACCAATAGAAGAACTTGATTTTTAAGGTAAAGAAGCAACGACAACTGAAATCTGCCAGCAGTCAGTCAGTTCTGCCACCCATAATTCCTTTGCATAAATTTCGTACGATTTTTATTAAATTACGATGATAATTTATAAGACACCAGATGTGCTATGAGGGAAATTATTATCCTCTCGTAAATTCGGACGTGAATGTGATTACATTTAACGGTGACGCTTTATCCTGATGGAATCTTGATAGAAGATAGAGAGTATGAATTGTAATACCTCTATATGAATCTGAAAGACTAGTCCCCACTTTCATGGCTGGTATGTATTAAGCCGTTGCAAGTACATTTCCGTTGAATTATTTTGAACAAGGTCATTATGATATCTATATAATTAAGCAGATCTATAAACTATTTCATTATGTTATATGATAAGCATGTATTATATAGCATTGTATCCTTGATTAAGAACTGGTATAACTTATGCAATATCACAAGGCGGCTTTCTTAGGTCAGGAGAGAGCAAGAAAAGCTCAGATGAAGCTATTTGACTATGCAGGATTTGCAATGCTAACTTATACTATCAAGCAGCAAACGACAGGATTTGAACCCGTAGGAGAAGAAATGCTTATCGGTAAAATGGTTAGAGGTAATGAAGCAATGTTATTTATCTGTGATAAAGATGGTTATGCAAAGTCACAATCAAAACCTTTATCATTAGAAAAAGGAGAGGAAATTTATAAAAAGATGATAAAAGATGGAATGTCAGAGTTTAATGGCCATATCAAAACTGTTTCTTGACTACTACGATTTGAGTACCGATCGAATGTTTGCCATTAATTGCGTTTTTGATATTGGTTACATCTGATCGCAAAACTCTGGTAGGAATATTAGAACGTTCTATTACTTTCAGTGCAACAATGTCCATAAGATCATATGTTCCAGCCATAGAACTTTCCCTCCCAAGAATCTCCATACACTCCTTGACTGTAACTTCTTTGAATAGTTTTGCATTTTTGTTAGTATTTGGATCTGAATCATAAATACCATTAACATCGGTAGCATTTAGAAAGGCTGATGCCTTTACTTTTTCAGCTATCAATGCAGAAGTGGCGTTGGTACTTTGGCCAGGGTGTAAACCTCCCACAACCACTATTTTGCCGCTTTCTGCGGCTATTGCTACATTTTCAAGGTCAGTTGGCACTTGTAAATATGCCATCTCCTTTAGAGCTACCATCAACAACTTTGCGTTCAATCGTGACACTTCAATCCCCATAATATCAAGACTCGCTTCATCAGAGCCAAGGTTCCGAGCAAGATTGATATAATGACGTGCAATCCTGCCGCCACCTGTGATAATCACAGGCTGTACCTTCTTGTTGATACGGCTTAGCATTTGAGCATATTTTTTGATCGAAGTTTCCTGTGCATCTTGGCCAAATATACTACCACTTAATTTGATAACGATTCTCTTCTTCTTACTGATTATTCTACTATTATTACTCATATACTTCTCTCCGATAGAGATTCTTCATTGCCAACCACCTTTTTAATAGATTGTTCTACGGCATTCCTGTTTTCAGCAGTTGTATATACTCTTAGCATATCCAGAAAGCCAGTTATGGAATCTATAAGGGGAATTTCAGAGATAGGTGTTTCGTATGCCCAGTCTTTGTCTACAAGTAATATTGAATTTATTTCTCTTTTAGTAGGGGTCAGCGGCATTGATGGAGCTCTTGATGCATCAACAAAAACAGATTTTTCTTTCACTTCCGCTGTCTCAGCTATCTGTAATCCCAGATTATGTAATGCTTGTCTATCCATTTTGCTATATAACTTATCACGCTTGTGTACAAATTTTTCATAAACACATTTTAATAATTTCCTGCTCCTATAATCTGTCGCCAAGTTGAGTGCAATTTTGTTTCCATTCTCAAGCGAACATAGACGTTCCAAGATTACTTCATCGGTCAGATTCAGATAATTATTCATCGATGTATCTGTTAAATTCAGGTGTTCATCAGCCAGTGCCATTGAATTTAACAGCATAACTTCTGCTGATCTCACAGTTTTGTGAAAATAGACTGCCTTGAACATCTCATATCTTGAGATTAACATTGATTCAAATGAATACAACGCGGATCTGTCAATAGCCAGGTGTCCATTAGATACTACTTCAAAGGAACTTATCAATCTATGATGATCAATTTTTCCATACTCAACCCCTGTAAATAATCCGTCTCTTGATAGATAATCCATCAGGTCTGCTGATAGTCCACCGGCGATAATCTCATTGAGAAACTTTATTTTGGATTCGCCAAATGATAACTTGCATATATCAGATGGATTGTAGCCATGCTTTTTCAAAATGTCACTGATCTCACTTTTGGAAATAACTCGCTTACCAACATCTTCATGACTAGTCCCGTGTCTTAATTCCAATACCTCCTCAAATAAGTGGGAAAAAGGTCCATGACCTATGTCATGGAGCAATGCCGCCAGGCGTAGTTTTTGAACTTTGTCTTCATCATCAAGATATCCCTTGGCAACAAGGGTTTCTCCTGCATGTCCTGCCACATGCATAGTACCTAGCGAGTGCTCAAATCGAGAATGTTGAGCACTAGGATAAACTAGGTGGGCTCCAGCGAGCTGCCTGATCCTTCTCAAACGTTGAAAGACTCCCGTATCTATGACTTCCTTTTCCACCTCAGAGAAACTAATATACCGGTGGACAGGATCGGTAATCTCGCCGTCAAACCTCATCTCTATTGCTGGCAATTGTTTGTAGAGGATGAAATTAAACTTTGGGCGAATATAAAATAGCTAATGGATTGTCCTATCACAAGCAGAATTTAAGTAAGCCAGTTCTTTATTAAAATGCGTGTAAGAGAAGAATATAATTTATTATAACAGATCTCTTCAACATAGATTTTTATGAAGTATATGTTACATATTACATATTATACAGGAGCAGATTCATTGCTTAGAATTAAACCTTAAGGCTTTTTACAATCTTCATTATATCTTGATGAACTTCTTCTTTACTTTTCTCGCCATTGATTATCTTCCATCTGAATTTCCTCGCAAGGATACGATAATTCTTATGTACTTCAACTATCAACTTTTGATCCTTCTCAAATATATCACCATGTTCTGCTGCCGTGCGCTGATGTGATGTCTTGGGACTAACGTCAAGTACTATGACAAGATCTTCTTTTGGTAGGCCTTTGTCTAGGTTGAGTAGCCAGTTAATGTTAAGACCATTCGAGATGCCATACGCAAGATTTGACTGGTAATATCGATTCAATACTATTATTGTGCCATTATCAATCATACTTTCTATTTCTCTTTTCTTTTCCCACCTGTTTGCCGAAAGCAGTAGATGTTTTATTTCATTAGGATAACTTCGCTTGCCCTCTAAAAATGCTCTTATCTCTGTTCCGATTGGTGTAGTGTAATCTGGGAAATCAATTATAACACAAACTTTACCGGACAGTTTCAGGGCATCCGTGAGTAGCCGAGACTGGGTTCCCTTTCCGGCTTTATCTGTTCCCTCAATTACTATAATCTTGCCTTTGTCCATCATATTGAGGTGCATCCCAGCAATAATAAAAAGATGCTGAAAGAAATTTATATACTACATTAATAGTCAAAGATTTACAATAAAGAGTCAAATTGACTTCATTACCAGGTACTTAACAACGTAAACTGTTCTTGGATGATGAGCCTTTATGCGATGAAATTTATCACCTAAACTTTTGTCTCATTACAGCATATTCTGCAGATGCTGTTATATTATAATTGAGTTATGAAGGCGTGTTGATATAGAGACGTTTGATTAGTTTAGGTGGTTCGTGGGAGGTAGTACTCTTGAAAGAATTGAGACGGAAGATGACCTACGGATAGATATATTCAAAGGATTTGATGAATTGGGAAGACAAACGGAAAGAGACTTTGAAGAACAGTTTAAAGATATGCAAACAAAAATTAGTATTTACTTGAATGCCTAATTTTTAATAATAGGTTTGGAATATCGCCTAAGTTAGCAACCGTGTACATTGGTTGCTCAAATTCATTTGTTGGCCGTTGCAATTTAAAGAGTGAATTTGTGATTCTAATGGTCTTCATCCCTAATTTGTTTGCAGGGCCAATATCTGTATCAAGCCTATCGCCCACCATGATACAATCTTCCGACTGACATTCTGCACGATCTATAGCTAGCTGGAGGAGTATTTCTGGATTGGATTTCTTCATTTGAACCTCTGATGGAATTATAATGACTTTAAAGAATCTATTAATATTAGAATATTTCAATAAATGCAAAATGGCTACTCCCGATTGATTAGATATCATACCCAAGTCATTTTGCTTTGAGAGAACTTCTATTGTTTGTTCTGCATCGTCAAAAAAACGAAAAAGGTTTCTTCCTCTGTCTAGTTCATGTTCTAACTTATTGGCAATAATTTTATCATATCCTGTCTGCGATATTAATTTGCAAACTTCAATAATTATTTCTCTAATGTAACCATAGCCTATCTTGCGGTCTCTAATAACATTATCTCTAACTGCCTGATAATTTCGAACGTCAATTCGTGCTCCAAAACCGTTTAGCAATTCCAAGAATCTTTTGTCAAAATAATCAATAAAGTCCCATTCATTTACTAATGTCTGTCCTACATCAAAGAATACGAATTGTCTTTTTCGATGCAAATTCATTATTTATCTTGATAATTATTATCTACATAGAATAGGGCCTTGTTTGATATATACTATCATTCCCATTCCCATGACTTTTGTGTAACTTAGCTAGATGTTTCCAGTATACATTAACAGTAACTTTGGTTAGAGCATCATTATTTTTGAGGACAATAAATCCAACTGCTGTGAATCTTTCTTCTTGCTATTGTTGAGTAGCGGACTCACGTAAGTCTAATTTTTCCTTTCGTTTTAATTTTAAACTACTACTGACACTCCTCCCACTTTTAGTTTAAACTACTGCGGTCAGCATCTACATTTAGATCTTCAACTATCTTTTTTCCAGTTCTTTCCAAATAATATGCCTAAGCCACAACATCATACCAAAAAACTATGAAGTGACATGTATATCTAATCCAACAGTCTCTTGGAAGAGAGAGATGAAATAATTCTATTATCTTGAAGAAGCATAACCATATCACTTGCTATCCAAGTTACTATAAATATTATATTTGAACCTGCTGCAAGCCATGCAAATATGTGTAATGCTATCAAAAGTAAAACTATTGCAAATAATCTATAATATTTAGAAGAAAGTACCATTCTCTAATACAATCATATATTTTACCCCGGTATCCTTGAACTTTGCATTATTATTGCTTATATTATCCAACAAGAATGAAAGGAGCTATCCAAGTATAATGAAGAATATGGATGTAATTCACGCATAATTTTGAGAAAAGAGCAGAGTTGTAGAGAAGAGTACTCTGAATCCATATATTCATGGTCGTAAAAATAGAGAAATGATATCTGATGCAGCACAAACAGCTTTAGGATTTTTTTGGATTTGATAAACTTATGTTGTGATGGTGATATGACAAGAAACGTTCTTTATCTACTGGGTTGTATTACTAAAGTTTTTGTGGTTATTGTTGTAGTTTGTATGATATAATTCTATTCTTCTTCTACCGAACCATACTTCTGCAATTCCACTACAGGATTTTATCTGTATCAAAACCATTCCTGTCGTCTTTTCTATTTTCTTAAGTGAATTGACGTCCAGATAGTAATCCTTAGCACCAAAAACGAGAAACTCCCAATCTTCAGCAGATGCATAATTATAGCTAAAATTTTTGTCAAAATCTATAGAATGTTTTATCCAACTAATGCATTCATCTATTTCTAGTTGAGTTAATCAGATCACACCCCTGTCTTTAGGCGGTGTAATAGTTTTTAAGCAAGCTGGTTATATCGACGGGAAAACAAAAGAGAAGAACAATAACTAATTAATTGACTCTTCAGAAGTATGTGAATAATCTGGTAGAAAATGGATAAATAACAATGTAGTAAGTTAATATGCCAACACAAACATTTTCCTTCTACAGACGGCCTAATTTACGGGATAATACAAATCAGGGAATCACTATTATTTTGGTATTCATTCTGTTATACTATATAATATGCAATGTGATTCTACTGGTACGCATTAACAGATAATTAGTACATATTCATACGTTATTCTATTGTCAAAATCTGCATTAAAGGACATACTTGATAGAGCAAATGAACTAAGCTTAACTGTCAGAGGTAGAAAATCAGGTCATGATATATCAAGACCTGTTTGGTTTGTTCACGAAGACAATACATTGTATTTACTGCCTGTACAGGGTTCAGATACGAATTGGTACAGGAATGTGCTAGAAGATCCAACAATGAAAATTTCAGTAGATGGACAAGAGTTAAGTGGCAAAGCAAAAATCATAACTGATGCGAACAAACCTAAAGAAATAGTAGATAAATTTAAATTGAAATACGGTAATTCGGATATCAAGAAGTATTATACAAAGTTTGATGTAGCTGTTGAGTTTCCCCTCACACTATGATCGCAAATATCAACATTAATGATAATTCAATGTATATACAGATAGACAGATTCGAATAGTCCATCGAGTCTATCGAAAAACTACGAAAGATTCTAGTAATCCCAGCTGAAGATTCTCTTGACAAAGATTCAAGCATTGCTCCTTCATTTTATTGTTACATAAAGGTTAAGAGAAAATATTGCACTATTGGGAATAATAAGTAGAAAGAAAAAAGCAATAGTGGTCAATTAACTATAGATAATCGAAAAAGAACTTTTACAGTCTTTCAACAACAAATGTCTGTTTGTATGTTCGTTTGCATACTGGTTTCTGTATAGGAAGTCTGGGTAAATTAGCCCCGTTACTTTTTATCTGTCCTCCGAGCAATTTTGTCTGAATTCTTGTCCTTCTTCTGTGAGTAATCCCTTCTGCTTCAAATTTGCCACTTTTTATAACTCATCAAATGGATTTATTCCTTAAAGCAGCTGTAACCAAACCATCTGCGAAGCCTACTGGACCTGTCGTATAGGATAGGACTTCCTTTGCTGCATCCGATATTGGCAAACCATACAGGTTTTATCGGCTGTCATTCCCTCCTTCCTTAATTGCCTGGATAGCTTTAGAAGACTTTCAAGATAATATTTCAAGACAATATTTCTCCACCAGACATATCCCGTATAACTCACATTGGCCCCTTTAACTTCAAGTATTCACCAAAGAACTTGCTTGCCTGTTTTTCCTCGCAGGTTTACTTCTATTGATTCTGTATCAGCATTTTTCCTTAACTGTAGAGTCTGTAAGCTTGAGTGGCTATCCACTGGAAGGTTTGTTGCCATTATCCAGTATTGCGATTCTATGGTTTACTCCGTACTTTTTTAAAACAATGCCGATGTAATTTACTGGTAAATCTGTGTGCTACATCAGCTGTCATGCTACCACCAGATATTCCAAGTTAAGGATGATCATAGCTTCCTTTTTGAATTAATGTTGGCAATATCCGAGACATCTTCGCTAGTGAGAAGCCAATGGATCTCCTGATAACATTCTGTACATGTTTCCTTTTCATTTGTATGCTCACACGAGTAAGTTGTATGGGTTTCAATGCTGCATTTGTTGCATACCTTCAATCGTATTCCCTACTTTACAATTAGTGGTTATAACTACTATGTTAAGAGATCTTAAGCTTAAATTTAGTCTCAATACGATTATTATTATGTCTGCCTGTCAGTATCTACAGACAAGAATTAAGTCGAGTTTTTTCTACACCTAATTTTTATTTTTCAACATGCGTAAGAGAAGTTAGATTTATTGAAAAATAAGCCATGGAAAATGAAGTTATGTCACATAGGATGATCCTTGTCCACTCACGGATGCAGGATCCACTGGCGATGTCTCGCATACAAGTTAATTTTCTAAACGAAATACCAGACTGTTCAACGGTTTGGCCCAATGTTATAATAGTTTGATTCCATTAAACAAAAGGTTGACCTGCATAGATGAAGAAAATTATCATAGACTAGAGAAGTTTAATATGCCTGCATGAAATTACAGCGCTCTTAGAAGTATAAAGTGGAGGAATTAAAAATCTTCTCTATTAGTTACAAGGTTGCTGTTATCAATATGCTCCATTACCATCATCCTTTTTAATAATCAATTGATTATTGATTATTTCATAATTTAATGATTCGTTATGCCTAAAATTCAATGCACGTGCCACATCTACATTGAAAGTTAAAGTAAAGACATTTTTTCCTATCATGGAAGTTACATTACCGCTACCAATGTTATCATTTTCTTTGCTAACTTTGTTTGTCTCACGTCTATGATGTTTTATTTTACGTCCCCTTAATTGCTTGGGTAAGACAACCTTATTATGATTATTATCAATATAATACCTCTGTGTGTTATGCTTGATACTTATTTCCATAAACAAACTATATAGTTCTATATGTTTCTCAAATAGGCTATTTATATAAATCGAGGAGAACTATGTCGTTCGCATTCCTGAACAGTACGTCAATAATAAAAAAGTATTACACTTGTAGCAAAGAGAATGAGTAAATAAACATATGAGATGACAAATTAGTTAGTGAAAATGACCGATTTTCAGTTCTGGTCGATTGGATTTTTTGTTTGAATCACATGCAGAAGAAAAGGAGAAAACTGAGGTGTTGTACGATGTAGAAAACGCTGTTAGTAGAGGAATACAGTTTATGCAAAATGTAAGGAAATGTATGATCTTTTTGGAGATAAAAATGGTCCATCTTCCTATCATACATTGGAGGACCTTCAATTACATTCCAAATGCTTTTTTATCCTGTTACTGATGCTTGTTTTGCTACACCATCTTGCAACACCTTACATGAAATATCAAGAAGGGTACGGGAGCGTGAGGTTATGAGGTGGTTCTGGAATAATCATCTTTCAAATCAGACAGCTTTTTCTGTGAGAAGATGGCAGGAAAAATTACTGGATCCGTTGTTAAACCAGGGCCCAAAACATCATAAGATCACTAAATTCAAATTAAATTATAGTGTATAATACATAATAATAGTCATGGTAAATCTAATACCACAATGTGTAAAATGTGGTTCTCCTGTATCGGATTTAGTGGATCCAGAGGTGGAAAAACAAGGACAATTAAAATCAGGACATTATATTAACAACAAATGGATATGTGATGATTGCGTACAATCAAACGAAACTAAAGATGGAAATATGATAGGAGAGGCAAGTGCAGCCAATATATCTGCAAACACTCCTAGAGCAGATGAATCTGGTGTGTAATTAGGTGTCCACATTACGTCTACATATTTTTGACTATTTGATACCGTCAAATCTATTATGATTTACTTCAACTTCTACTGGATATGACTCTAGATCGGTGGCCCAAACTGTTGCATCAGAAACCTTCCATTTTATACATCATATACAGCATAATGCCAAGGACAAGTATTCTTGCAGCCTACCTTCCTCCAATTGTGCACCTTCATGTGTGCAGATAGCATCCATTGCATAATCTTTCCATAACCATAGACGAGACTTTTACCATCAGGTTCAACCCTGAAAGTCCTTCTTGTTTGCTACCTTCTCAAATCCTTGTTTTTTAACGAGGAATTATACAATTACTATTCACATCCCCCAATAATATTTATATATGCTCAAAGAGGAAACCAGTTGAATCCTGGAAATATCAGGTCACTCCACCAGGCGTAAACAGTATTCTATCAAAGATTCGTATGCTTGTTGCATAAGAAATTTCTATATTTTGTTATTGTTATCGTTGTTGGTATTATAGAAAAATGACAGATTCTATAAGTTTGTTAATCTGTATCCAACTCAGACTAATGGGGTATACCGGGAAATGCAAAATCGGGTTGCATAGTATGTGCTTCGCTGTTGCCATTGTCATGTGTTGTAGAGACAGAACTCTGACTTGGATTTGTTACTACAGGCACATTTGCTGCTATACTGCTTGTGGTAGTACTTGAGCTGTCGTCACCTGCCCGGCTTGGAAATTTTTTATCATAACAAGTGTTTACATCGTTAAGAGTTAACATTCCAGTCTTGTTGGCGATTCCTGTTGTGCAATTAAAGAAGCGTGTTAATGCAAATGCTGAAGGAATGACAACAGTACTTATCGTCAAAAGAGCTACTGTCAAAATGGCAAAAATTGCCAATGTTGTCTTTGTTATTGTTTTCTTGCCGATTTCTATTCTTAGCAATTCTGCTTATAAAACCGAGCTATAGCTGTTATATTGAATACGTATAATAGTATCGTTAGAAAGACCAAAGTAATTTCATCAATAATTTCTTACAGTTAATATGTGTGGATCAGTTCAGCTAACCATGACGAATCCTATACTAGAAAGATCCATCTATGTCCTACTCCCCATGATGTTTGCAAGTGCCGAGTAGGAACAGCTTTAACTGACAATGTTTCATCTATGCTTAAATTCTAATTCTACTCCATGTATATCGTCATAATCAAAAGTGAATGATTCATTAGACAGGATGGGAAAGCTAGACAATTCATTATTATTACTATTACATTGGGGACATATGTTATCTGTCGGTGTTCTAGTCTTATCAAGATACGTTGCACACCAGTAGCATCTATCACATAAAATGAATATTGGTGGTGATGATGGTGGTGGGGAGTAATCAACTGTTTTAGCAATTAAACTTTGAGGTTCATAATTAGTTATAGATTCTCCTTCTTTCAAGATTTCTTATAAAAATGGCAAATAACGGTATATAAGTTGATCCTTCCTTCCTTTAACGTGGTTCGATAATCAGAACGAGTTGCTCTATGTACCAAACATACAGGCTTTGGCATTTACACGCAATTAGCTGATCGTCTTTTGTATTATAGTATTTTTGTATCCATCTTTTTCCATCATTTGGTGTTAATGTTAAACTTCCGTTTTGTTGGGTGCAACTGGCTTGTTTATAACGATTTTCAGAAGCTGCATCACCAAGATTGACTTCTTTAGGAAGGCTGATAAAATGAAATCATCCTCATTTGATAGCTTCATGTTTGTAAGTCTGAATTGCATCCGTTTCTCCTTGTTCTAGCAATGTTCAGCAAAATCTCTTCTGGACACAATTGATTGTCGTTTCTTTCTTCATTTAATATGAAGGAGCTCAAGCTCCTCCCAAAATCATAACTTCCGAGTATATTGATTGCTACACAATTTTTGGTTTTCACAGAAGGATGCAATCTGTGATATAATAGTTGCAAGATACATCTTCCCACTTGCATATGTGTCAGTTAAACAATCATCATTGATTCTTGCAGATTCATGGCAGAATTCAAAATCTACTGACTGGTAAGACAAACCAATGAAGAAGATGGATTCAAAAAGAAGAATCGGCTCAAAGTTAGATCAATTTTTCTACGTCCTGCTGGACTGATGGTAGTATTTGCTGCTGTTCATATAGCAGTTGATTGTAACAAGAGTTGGAGGATGTAGGACTATTAATAAGAGAAGTTGGGATGGCTATACTTTCAAATATGCTATATATAGAAAATATACCCCATTCATTAACCTAATTATCAACGCACCTACCATCAGACTCTATATAAAAAACTCATCTAGCATACAAACAAAACATAGAATAAATGATCGACAGATGTTGTATCTTTGAATCATCTCGATAATGTTGTTGCAGAACTAATACCCAGTTTTATCTATGGCTTTGTATTGGACAGGCTGGGAAGATATTACTTGATGATTGTTATGATCAGCGGTCATTAACTTGTGAGAAAAGCCTACTGGCTCGATGTAGACCTATTTTGATCCTTTACTACCCTCAGACCCAATAGTTCATTACTATATGAATTCTATATCTGGACAGGCTCTGCTGGCCATCAACTGTTTCCCTGCTCTTTACCATGGGCTCATATTCCGCGAAGTGCAAAGACATGTTCGATCAAGATGCTGTTTGTCTTCAGAAGATATCAGAATTTACTATTAAACTGCCTACTCAAAATAATATTACTATTATATAGTTATAGGTATCTATATGGATGTATATTTGCTTTCAGAGCAAGTGGACCATTCATGGTCATTTAAAGAGTTAGAAAGATCAGAAACATCCTACCTTACTCATAGTTACCATACATATCCTGCTAAATTCATTCCTCAGCTGGCAGCAAGGTTGATCAGTGAAAATAGCAACATTGGAGATCTTATATGTGATCCTTTTATGGGTTCAGGAACCACCCTTGTTGAGGCCATTGTAAATGGTAGAAGAACATATGGCACAGATATCAGCCCTGTTGCAGTATTGATCACAAAGGCTAAAACTACTCCTATAGAGCCTCAGAATCTTGAGCGCAGGGTTTATTCGTTAAGAAATACTATAAAGCATCATCCAATAAATGAAAATAAACAGACATTACTCTTAAAAGATGATGACGATCTTGCAGTTGTATTACCTACAAATAAGCGCATAGATTATTGGTTTCCTGAAAAACAAAAACACGATTTGTCAGTTATCCTCTCAGGAGTAATGAGTATCGATGATGAAGATATTAGAAACTTTTTGCTTTGTGCATTCTCAAACATTTTGAAGGGATGCTCAAGATGGATGATGAAGTCAATAAAGCCCACGATAGACAAGAATAAGATAATAAATGATGCATATCATAGTTTCTTTATCCACGCATATAGGATGTTGAAGAAGAATCGAGTATTTTGGAAAAAACTCGAAGGAAAAAAGATTGATTGCATTGTAGATAACGTAGATGCACGTAAAATGAGAATACACGACGATTCTGTATCGCTAATAGTCACAAGTCCGCCGTACGTTACCTCTTATGAATATGCTGACCTTCACCAGTTGACTGCAATATGGCTAGGATATATCGATAGGCTTTCAGAGTTTAGAACCAGATTTATCGGGTCGATACAAAAAGAGCACAATCAATCAAAGTTATACAGTGATATTGGAAAAGCCACAGTAGATAAGCTTCGCTTGATAGATAAAAGAGAGGCAAATGGTGTAGAACAGTATTTCTTTGAGATGCAGCAATGTTTCGAAGAAATGTACAGAGCCTTGAAGCACGGGGGTAGAATATCCATTGTAATAGGTGATACTGATCTTAAAAAAGTCAAAATCCATAACGCAGATGTACTTTTGCAGGCTATGGAAAAAATAGGTTTCAGGGTTTACGATATAATAAAGAGGCCAATACCAAGCAAGATTCTTCCGCTAACAAGAGATGAGAAGACAGGCAGATTTGTTGCCACAACAAAATCAGATAGACTGGCTTATCCAACAGAATCCATTCTCATAATAGAGAAAGCATGATTATGAAAAAGTGAGGTTCCTTTACCAACATAATAAAGTAAAACCCCCCATGGGTTGGATATGTGAACCTGTACAGCAAAGCAGTAGGTTGCAGAAGGATAATATTTACTAGTTACTCATGTTCAAAGTACTTCGAATATCTTATTCTAAAAGTACTTCTATAGTTTATCAACATACTTATTTTGGAAGTACTTCTGAAATCTTCATATAAATATATCTAGATATCCAGATATTTTTATATCAGAAATAACATTTAACAAAACTTTCTTTTCAGCTTGTTGTTTAATCTGCACATTCCCACTCCCTCCCTGACCAGTGCTTAGTCCTTTTAATAACTGTCTCATATTTCTAAACTGCTCCCTGAAAAATGGTTTGTCGTAACATATGCGAGATGTTCGGTTGTAAACCGAGCTTCGAGTATGATCAATATATTCTCGGAACGAAATATTGTAGAAGATGTGGGATGTATATTACTATAAAGGCATGTTTTGTCCATGCTATGGAATGCAGCCAAGACTGACACCAACTAGTAAAAAAGGTAAGGAGAGGATTAGGCAAAGGAAAAAGGCAATAGCAATATATCGTATATGATTATTGAAATGATCATTGTTATTGTAATTCGGTGTAGTTGACCAACAAACATGAAGGTCGACCAACTACAAGTGAAAATGCATATGTGCAGCTAGTTGCGCATAATTATATAACCGTAGATATTTTCAGATCGTCACAATAATCTATGGATACCCGCTATTATTTATATCGGATAGTTTATCCGATACTATCGTACTCATAATATGATGTACTAATGAATACTGGATCATCTATCATCTGTACTGTTGTTAGAGGGGTTTGGTTGTGTACTTAGCGAAAGCAATTCACCTTCCGTACCTGGTTGTAATAGTTGCGCATATGAAAGATTATTAGTGACGCAAAGGGTAAAGAAAATTGCTCCTAAGGCAAGAAGAAGAAATGCTATTAACGGTAGTGTTATCATATGCACGTTAAACTCCATGCTTTCAACATCTTTGCATGTAATTACAACCCAATGTTAGTAAAGGATATGATTGAATTATAAGAATAAAAAAATATGTAGGTACTAGTAGAAGTAACTTATCTGTTTTTCAACCTGTAGTCACTTACTTATCACTTACACTACCAGTTAGATCCATCATCAAATTATAGCACTATCATTATTCTGATTTATCCATACTTGCTTTGAGTATGTGTTTAGTTAAATCCTGTTTTATTTAGGAATAAGGCAATAGATTAAGTTTGTATATCATACCAACTACCATGATTATTATTGATGCTTGTGATTCCTTCTTACCAAAATCAGAATTTGAAAGCCAATTAAGGTACTTGCCGGGCCATAATTCCATGCCTCTTTGATCTTGACTGGTCCATGATGGTGAATGCTGGATCAATTCAATTGCATCTATAATACCTTTAGAACTTCCATTATTCTTACCAGATACAGGAATCACAATTACAGACGACATAATATTCAATACGACTACCTTTGATTTCGATATAGTTATGACACCTAAGGCTCTAGCAACAAATACATTATCCGCTAAGGTTAGCGCTATATTAGCATATTACTGCCAGAGCTGGAGCCTAACCTATAAATCTTGGAGTTTGTATGTAACTTAACTGCACATTTGGTTCTAAGGCCAAAAATCATGTCACTATGAAAATTCTATAAGAAAAATTACTAATATAACTCTATATCTATACACTAGATCATACTTTAAATAATCTACTAAGTCATTATACTAGGTACTTATTACTTATTCTAGTTATAATTTTGTTTTTTATTTTTATTTTTATTTTATACTTGGATTTTAAAACTACTATATGAATAATAACACGTCCGTAAAAATTGAAGTGACTGCAGTTACTTCGGTAGTGACTGCAGTAGTCAAGGTAGTACGACAAAATAACATTTTTGGAGGACGATTTATCTAATGAAAACAAAAGGCTGGTGTTGCCCATACTGTTCCCAAACATCGTCAAGGCATTGGAACATGCAGGTACATATTAAAAGAAGACACTCTGGAATAGGTGAACCGCTATTATCTTATAACATGAATTCTTCCAAAAAATGGAATGGTGACTTCAACCAATCTAATCCTAATAATACTAACGACAACACACCTTTTACTTTTGCAACTCAACGACGAGAATCGCAAGAAGAACGCAGATCAGATAGAAATCATCCATTTTATGACACGCTAGACGAAATTCTCAAAGTGAAAAGTCTAGCAAACAGGCTTAACAATACAGGACAAGATCCTATTATAAATAGCATGCTTTACGCTGCAGCCTTTTCTGGAACATCGTCGTCGAAAAATTCCAATATTGCTCAGAACACTTCTGACAAAAAGAAAAATAAACCCTCGGCTTTATTATCCATCTTTGTGAAAAATGTTTATGGGGGAAAATGATTCCTATATGGCCCCAAGACTTCGTGATGATGAATTTTTCAGGAAAAATTGTACATTCAAGCTGTTCTGGAGAGGATCTTGACAGGATAAATCAGCTTATAGAACAAAAGAAAATCATAAACCTTAGTACCAAGGCTGAAGAAATTCATCGCAGTATGGTTGACTTGCTAACTGACTTTGTCTTTTTATCGAATGATAGCAAAGATAACGTATGGTTATGTGCCGTAGAAGCTCCTCCCACGATATTTAGCCAAGAACATGAAGATGATAATAGCTCTTATCGACAGATATTGGACGCGTTGCCGCTTCCATGGACTGAAGGAAACTATGTAGATCTTGGTATTGTGACGGAGAATAGTTGGGCTTACAAACTGATAAAACAAGAACAAAAACAAAAAATGATAGCCATGGGGAGGAAAGAACTAAGGGAATTTCTCAATATTTCAAATTCTACTGTAAAACCATTTAGGGCTCAAATAATAGGAGAAGGTGATCCCGCTAACATAATTACTCACCATTTTCTCGTATCGTGTATTATATAACGACTCATCATGCTCCCCAAAGTATCTCGAGGCTACTGAAATCAAAATACTCTACGATGATCGGTCGACAGAAAGCACAAGATCTATTACCTCAGTGGTCGGAAAAGTGTCTATTTATAATTATATGTGGATTACAGAAAACGTCTTACCCATAATTACAAATTTGACTGCTCCATCTCCTGCAGTGTAATAAGCACAGCAGCAAAGCCACAAGCGGTTCTTCCATTACATTGGATTAATAGAATGTCCAACGACCTTATCACCTTTCATCATGATACAGCATGCACATTTTTGATTTAAACAGATTTCTGCTTGTTCATGTTTACAAATAGGGCATATGCATAGCTGTTGGTGTTGGAGGTTGCTAGAATTATTAATTTTCCCCTTCTGCTGCTGTTTTGATTTGTCATCAACGTATAACCATAATAGAATCAAAGGTATTCCTATCACAAAGAATACGCCTATCGTCCGTATTGGAACACGTAAAACAAATAAAAATATACCAAAACATAATGTAGCTATTCCAAGAGCTGAAAACCAACGGGTTGTAAGGCTATCCATTTAAAGTCAGCACCTATCGGATATAAGGGATTTCTTCATGCTGTTCTCCTTCTTCATTTTCTGCAAAGTCTTCTTCTTTTGCCATAATACCACTCTTGTTATCTGTTGCCAGCCTTTTTCGTTTTCTTCGTAACTTTCTTACTTCCTCAAGTATTTCTCTTAGTTGTTTCTCAGAAATCTTTGATATTCTAGAGTCACATTCTATACCTTTTGCTTCAAGGACCTCTTCTGTTAGTTTAATGATCTCAACCTTTTGCTGCTCTTCTTCCAAAGTTAGCATATTATTGCTTTTGAATCGGAAGAAGGCAAATTCACTCATATATGACTATTATTACAACACACTTGTTATTATTGATCTCGTCTTGCCAGCCTCCAATGATACTTTGCAGTTTGGTGCATGTAAATTGACTCTGCCAGACGCAATTATTTCCTAATGATTATGGATTACATCATTTCCTAAACCTTCACAATAATCGAACGGGCTAAAGAATATCTTGAGACTAGCTCTTTACTTAAAATGTTTGGCATAGCGGTAACGTATGGACTGAAAATAATAATTGTAATAAGTAATGGTCAGTTAAGAAAAGGAGCAACTTTTACATTTCTCCTACCGTTAAGGATGGAAAAACATTATTGGGGGAGGAAAATTAGAGATGCATGCATCTCGTTTATGGCTATGATTGAAGACACCTCCTGTAGTTAAGGCATGTGAAAAATCAATACCCAGATTGAAGAAAGCTAGAATTACACAAAATATCCGTAATTCTTAATTTCATATATGCACAAGTAGCACGCTTACAACATCGGAAACAACAAGAACAGCAGCAACTATTCTCTAATGCTACCACCAGTGTAAACGCCATTTAGTATTGGTAAGTGATTTCGATGCCGTTCGTAAGGTGCTGATTGTGAAGCTTCTTTGAAAGTTGAGAAATCGTGATCACAAGTATTCTTATAAAGTTGGACGTAGCAGAATTTCACCATCCCTTTGGGTAGATACTGGCCCGATCATATTGCAGGAGCAATAAGTTTATGACAATTATTTTCGCAGGTTTGCAACTGCTTTTTTTTCATCTTTTATTTTGGCAAATTCATATGAATTATCAGCTTGCTTTGTCACATATATATTACATATTCGACAAATATAATATTTTACTGGCGGATCATGACTAATAGAACCATTTAACCATACCATCATTGTACCGCACAATGGACAGTTCATTGTCAATATTAGAAAAGGCGGCGGCACTACTAATATACTTTATTAAAAGCACATGATGAAATGTTCATGTTATTTACAATGGCTGGAACCATGGCAGCGTTAGCAGCATTATTATTTGTATCGAGGACGTAGAACTAGATCGAGATCTACTACTGCAAGTAGCAACAATGAGCCGTCATCATCCGATTCCTCAAGTTCCTTTAGGAATAATCACGTTGGTAAGGGCAAAAAAGCTAAAAGATACACCTCTGACTGAAAGCCAGTCTACGATCGATAATGATAAAGTAATTTTGATGTTACCTTGCTGCAACCTGCAACGTTCCATTTTTTAATTTGTTTAGCAAAAGCTTCATCTTTTAAGGATCAGCTAGTGGGTAGACTGCTCATTAGTGTACTTGTTTTGTGATGCGTTAATGATAATAAGGGTTATAGTATCATCAAGATATGTGTCGGATTCTTTTATCGAAAGATTAGATGAAAACGCCTACGTATAATATCTATATACATATGTAAGGTTAGATGGGACCCTATCTTATACTAGAAGTGCTCATTGTGACACAAATGTGCCAGTTCATAAGCACTCACGAATAGATTAAAAATGTCACTCTATAAATTTATTTTCTTTGAACTAACTATTGTTTTAAGAGTAGAAAATTGGAGTTTTCCTCTCTATTAGTACCTTATACTTCTTCTTCCTCTCCGCTGTCTCCTTTAACCTTGACTTTTTCGCTTGTTACTTGGTCATTTACTGTTTTGGTCTCAGTTACTGGCTTCTCCTTGACAGATACTTCTTCTTTAACATAGGGCTGCTTTGTTACCTGTGCTTGTTCTTGCTTTAGTGGAACTTTAGTTTCAGTTCTAGATTGCACCGGGCTATCTGCTGCAGTAGTACTACTACTACTACTACTGCTAGCTGGTCTTCTCTCAACAGATATCTCTTCATGTGTTAGTGGCACTTCAACACTCTTTGTCTCTGTAACAGGTTCTTTTGTGATGGTAGCTTCTCGAGAAGATGCTGTTTTTGATACACCCAGCCTTTCTTCTGTTAGTGGAACAGTGGTTTCTTGTTCTTCTGCTGTTCGATCTTGTCTTTGTCTTGGCATTGATGGAGTTGTTGTTCTTTCCTGAGTAGATGTAGATGTTGATGGTGGTGAATTTCTCATATATTTAGACTTTACAGCCTCTTCAGATATTCTAAATCGAAGTACGTTGCCATCATATGATTCTGCCATATCTTTTGGAATGTAGAACTTTTCCTTGTTTATCATTCCTCTCTGCACTAAAACATAGTTCGAACCAACTTCCTGTACTTCTCCAAGGTCCTCATCGCCACTTCCTATATACTCTCTAAACTTTATAAAAAATACATATCTTGTCATTTAAAATATTTATAGCGTTTAAATTGTATAGAGAAGATAATCAGTGAAACATGAGTGAGGTAACAAAGATAAGCGGATTTGCATAGATCGTGTTCCTGTGATTTAGGTAATGACACAAATAGATTGATCGTCGTTCAGGCTGTAATGTGAAAAATTAAGCTCAAGTGCACAAATTTATGAATTTCGTTAGAATATATCAATTCTCAATCGCGATAAGGATTACGATTAGTAGAAGAACTTTATAATATGAAAGAGTTAAAACACATATTGCTCTAAATACATTTCAGATGGCTAGAGCAATCTACACCACAATTGTAATAATAGTATTGTCTGTAGGACTCATCGTAGCAACTACAGCTACTGGAGCACAACAACATTTAGTATTTGCATCATCGAGTCAAATAACGGCTGGCTCTATAGTCAAAGGTGACATAAAAAGTGCAAACATGACGACTGGTAGCATTCAGAAGCAATCAATAACGAATGCTCAGCTTAAAGCAGCTAACATAACGGGGGCTACTATAATGAAAGCTGACATAACAATGACAAAACAACCTGCTAAATTAAAATCAGCGGCGGGAAAAAGTAGTGCGGGTAATGCAACTGTAAGTCAACTAAAGCAAGGTCAAATAACAGCTGGTCAAATAACAGCCGGAAATATGACTAAAGGCCAAGTCACTGGCGGTCAAGTGAAGGGGGGTAACGTAACAGGAGCTACTATAACAGGAGCCGATTTAACAAGTGCAAGTGTAAAAGCAGCGAGCATAACTGGAGCCAATATAACAGCTGGATCTAATCAAAACGCAGCTAAACAAGGAAATCCACTAAGTAAAGTCCCAATAATAGGAAAGCTATTTGGTAGTAAATGATGATACAGATAAGGAATAGAATACTGCCTACTTAATTGGTAGAGCAGTAAGCAATTTTTATTGAAAGTTACTGCGGTAGAAGAGTTTTCAAACATACGTATTTGACAATATTAGACCTTGATGATAGGTGTTGGAATCAGATCTTAGTGACGATAATAACCTGACGGTCCTAGGTCCATTCTTCGGTATTGGATCGAATACTTTCGCTTGCAAAACACTTGTAATAAAAAGATGCGTTGTATTTGCCGGGTCGTGTTAAGGTATCTTTTCTCTTTTTCTTGTCAAGAATTGAGAATATTCAGTTTGATTGTGATTTGGACAAATTATGTAAAAATATGAACAATGTCATCCATTGATAACTTGAACTATATTACAATCAACAACTACTCTTTCCTACATGGATAACAATCATCAAAACCTTCAGTTCTATTCTTTACGCATATTCATATGTCTTGAGATATAAACACCAAGAATCTTTGAATAAAGCTCACTACTATAATAGTTCCAATTCCACTGACAATTACACCCAATTCTGCACTTGAACATCCATACCTTCATCTAGCAAGAGTCGTAATTACTAATAATCTGTAAGGTTTTTATAATTTCAGTTTTTTCTGCATATAATAATTCTTCATCTTACTTAGTCCAAATATCAATATCATAATGGATGAGATAGATGTTAATGCTTCAATTATAGATACAGTTAGTCTGTTATATCCCAAATTTTTAATTAAAACATCATCCATCCGGGGTACAACAATTACTAGAAATGATGATACTACCAGTATCATTAACCACATTGCTATAATAAATCCTATAAGACCTACAAGCCTCATAGTGGAATATCCCCTGTCATAGAACAGTATTGATAAAAAATTTGGGAGTTGAATGCGATCACACTTAAGATCGTTGTTGTTGCATTTCCAACTGTCGTAACAGCGTCTATGATATTTGTTGAATTTTCTAACAACTTATATTCACATATGTTCCCTCTGGGCAACAAGATCTAAAAAAGAGATGAAGTAAAAACAAAATCTAGAAGTTGCCGGTGTAGAATCACTAATAATTGTATCAATAATACCAAATACAGTAAAGTAACAATGCTAACTTCAAACAAAGAGACTAGAATTCACCATGTTGATCTTGACAATAATAATATGATGTAAAGATGATAGACATATTTAATTTATTAAATTACAACGAATAATTAAATTTGTCTAATGCAATGACTAAAACACCTTCTTTTAGGCAATAGCTTTGCCTGATCTGTCTCTTTGGATCTCTTCCTCATTTTTGTCTCGATCGAATCGCTTCTATTTTCCTCTTCTCCTCTTTCAGCGTAAATGTTTGGAGTACCATTACCAGCTAATCTCTCAGCATTTCGATATCTGTTGAATATTTTTGCAGCATTGATACTTATTCTTGATGTCTCCTTTACATTGTCTTTTTGCCTGCTGCATTGAAGTTTTTTGAATGCATCCACGCTCCCAAACATTATGTTATTTACTAATTTGGTTGCAGCAATCATATTGTCCGCAAGTTTACTAGCCATATTTGTATATATTTGTCGAATGTCCTGAAGTTTCCTCTATCTGAGTTTCCAATGCTGATCGTGAATTGATAATCCCTTTGTGAATCTATAATTATTGGATATCTTCCTTGTAGCCTGAATAGTTTGCTCCTCATATTCATTAACTGCCGTGTATAAAGGAGATCTCTTTTCTTGCCTTGTCTACAGACTATCAATATTGTCTCTGGTCTCTAATAGGGCTCTTAAGTGACTGTTGCTGCTCCATTTGCTGATTGGTGCGTATCTGTAATTGTTGTTACGTGTTCTGCTGATTTCTCATCATGTGGTGAAATGGATGAGTTTCTTTTCGTTCAACTTCTCCCTTTGAAGACATCCTGTATCCATAATTACATACTACAAAAAGATACATAAAGATTGTATACATCAGTTACATAAGTTATGTGTTATAACTTTCGAGTTTCCATATACACTTATTATCCTACGGCGTACAAATGCCACAGCTTGATAATTGCAGTGACAAATATTTAGAGCCCTAATATGAATTCCATTGATGATTTTAAAGTGGATCACCTAAATTAAGTAAATTAAGATATAAAGATATAATATAATTAATATTTTGTAATGATATTTATACTAAGGATAAAAGATCAAGAAAATCAAGTGAATATGCAAGATGATCTTTATCTCGTTATTGCAATACCACTATTAGAATTTATTTTCTTACTTGCTGCTGAATTCGTTGTTATTTTTCCCATAACTATTTGCAGATATTGAATAATCAATAAAAATATCAAAGACAGTCTCAAGGTTTTTTAATATATTTTCTAGATGTATCATAGGGATAGTATTCTTCTTTCCTGGTATTATAGATAGGTGAATTTTATTTTTAGTGCGTGCCGATAATTTAACTATGGAGTTATTTCT
>DATDFS010000162.1:0-12483 GCA_036522495.1 Nitrososphaeraceae archaeon
AATCGAATTTGACTCTATTTTGGGGGCCAACAGCTATTTCTAGCATCAACTTGTATCTTAAGAGTATGATTGGAATTGGTAGGCCTATAATATATATCATTATTGGAATCATCATAATATTTTTGGTGTATTATTTTAGAAAGGAAAGAAGAAAAAACTAACGGAAGAATTATGGATAGTAATTGGTTTCAATGTCTCTTTCTTGATATCCTTTTCTTCTTCCATTCTGACACTAGTTTAACGAATCATATTGTGTCCAATCAAAAAGTTGCTGTCATTACAGGTAGCTCTAGTGGAATAGGCTATGAATCAGCCTTGACACTAGATAGAAATTGACTTTTAACATATGCTACAATGCGCAATCTTGCAACGACTTAACTTTACAGAAAGCCTCTTCATTCAGCTATATGTTTCGTTTTGATCTTTTGTTGTTCTTGGCTGTTATTCTCTAGTCTTTATGTTGTGTGAAGCCAAGTCTAAGTAGCCGTAGGCCAGTCAATTTATTGAATGTGCCTCATTCGTTAGACTCTCTATCAGTATTGGCATCTGCAATAGGATCTTGTTTCTCGTTTAGTCTTAGTTTTTGTTGGATTCTTTGAGGAAGGATCAATTATGTGTGTATGAGGATTCTTTTCTTTCTTCATACCTTTCTTCTGCTAACCATCTAGATAACGGACTAACTTATTACTATTATAATAGCCGACTTGCAACCCTCACGTCGTTTGAGCCTTATCAACCACAATAATAGTTCCCATATCTATATCCATATCTATACTATATAATTTCTTCAGTTTTAACACATGGTTTTATATGCTAAGCTATCCAAGATTCTGGTGTAATATTTGACAATTCCGATCTCTCATCAGCAGAATAACACTGAGGTATTATATGGTAGTGAAAGTGCTGTTAAAAGAGGAGTCCAATTTATGAAAAAATGTAACAAACAGAATGGATATTAGTTTTGATCATAGAGCTCCCTCGATAGTCATTGAACTTGAAGCATATAAGAATGGATACACCGACATAAGAAGAAGAGGTGCAAAGATAAGATCTCTTACTGAAATTACAAAAGATAATCTTAGATATTGCAAAGAACTTATGAAAATAGTTGATGAGTTCCGCCATTTAGATGGACTTAAGGGTGGTGGTATTGCAGTAAGTGAATCTGAATATATGGCTACTACAATTTTACAAGAAGCACAACCATTAACACAGGTTATATATAGCAATGTCAAGGAAATTGTAGAACAGCAGCAATACTTCTTTGATATTATCTGGAGTAAAGCAATTCCAGCGAAAAAAAGAATCAGAGAGATTGAAGAAGGCCTCAAAAGAGAATTTATTGATACCATACAAGATCCTACCGAAATAGGAAAAGTTTTTTTTCAAATGCTAAAATCTGCTACCGAGGAAATACTGATATTATTTTCTACAGGCAATGCATTTCGCCAGCACCAAGAATACAGTGAAATGCTGCAATTACTAAAAGAAGCATCCAAGCGTAGTGTGCAAGTCAGGATTTTAGTAGATAGTGATGATCCCATAGACAAAATGGTACGAAATTTGAAAGAAGAGCAAATTAGCATTCAACATAGCAGTAACTCTAGACAAACCAAAATCACGATTTTGGTAGTGGACAAATCATTTTCCTTAGCCATAGAAATGAAAGACAGCTCAGCAAAAACCTTTGACGAAGCAATTGGCTTAGCTACTCATTCTAACAGCGAATCAACTGTATCATCTTACATTTCAATATTTGAAACTCTTTGGATACAAAGTGAATTGTATGAAAAACAGGAAGAAAAAAGAGGAAAGAAACTATCTAACCAAAGTTTACATGATGATCGGATAAACTAACAAATCCCTTGGATCAGATCCAATGTACTACATTTGATAAAACTGTAGTATTCTCGTTAGAGAATGCATATGGAGAATACATGCATACTGTGAGGCATTATTATTCCCAAGCAACCGCGGCTGTATAGTAGTTCTACAAAGTTGACATTATCATGATTTAGAAATAGTTTGTGTTGGTAATCTCATAATAACTTCATAGAATTGTTAGTGTGATTATGGCCCAAGCTTTTCCGATTGGAATATCGCGATAATCTTGTAATCTTTCACTATGTTAGAGATTGGCTTTCTTGCTAAAATATTGTTAAAAGAATTGTTACTATTTTGTTGTTGGATTGATGTTTGGTTCTCCATAGAAGCAATCCTTTGTTGCTGGCCAAAAACATATCGTGCATTACTATTATTGCTATCGCTTTCATAAAACAAGTAATTAAAAGTAATATTGGTTAATAAAAGAGTGAAATTCAAAGCGAATAGAATAAAGTTCCTTCTTCTCCTCTTACCTTTTCTTTGCACATATCTTCAAAGTAAGTTATACAAAGCTATTTCAACAATGTGATAAGTCTGGATATTGTACATTATAACATTGCTTGGCAAAGATAAGAGCAAAGATGAAGAGATTAGAAGGAAACACGTTGAGCGGTTCTACATACTATTATCTTCGATAATGAATGAATTATTTGAATATGCACCAAAATCAGGACACGTGAAGATGCCATATAATGTATCATTTGGATTGATTCATGATAAGAGAGATTCCATACTGCTAAAGGGGACTGATCAAAAGACTGGTAAAAAACTGTACTTGTATAATACGAGAATAATTGGAAAGATGTTTGAGGAAAGAAGAGAACAGATGCTTGAGGACAGTACAACAAACACGCTGTTCGTTTGGATAGCAGACTTGTGTTCATTATACATAGGTCCATTTGTATATGAATATGTTGTAAATACACAGCACAGGGGAGAAGGTGCTGCAGAGAGAGCTACAAGGCAGATTGTTAGGGGATTTATGGATAAGCTGGTTAATGAGCCTGAATTAAAGTACGTGTTAGATACTATGAGAGATGACACAAACAGACCAGCATAGCCGCCCAACAGCAGTGGATACGGAATATGCCTCACTCTACAAGAGTTAAAAAACATCGGTGCATTGTTGATGGACGCTGATGAATGTATATAATGGCATAAAATGGCTTGTTGCTTCTTCGAAAATTTTGGACCATTCTAACCATGATGGAGGCTGGACTTGTAACTTGGGTAGACTGGAACAATACTGCAAAGGAAAGGAAAAAAATAGAGTGAGAATAGAACAATGAGAATAATTAACGCTTTCCCTGGTATTGGTGACCCAACTACTGAAGAAGAAAAGAATGTTGCCATTTGGAATCTATACTAATTCTATAACTTTTTGAGACGATTAAAAGGGAGAATAGAAGATGTACCACACTATGTTGTTACCAAGGCTATAGATGTCGACTGCGGATGAAGGGTTTCCATAGCCCCTCAAGGGCATTCCCAATCAAGAAACACTGCTTCAATTCATCCATGGAATTTATTAATACGCCTCATGTTAATAGGAACAAATTGCTTGCAAGAGTCTGGTTACTTGAAAGACATGATAGATCTTCATCCTTAATTTTGCCTACCAACAAACATACAGGAGATCTAACATACGGTTATTTGGATATACTTTCTTTTATTGGTTCACTTACCGATAAATAGAGTGAATTTAGAGAATGAAATGATTTACGGAAGACGCTGACGAGGTGGAGAGCATGGAACTGTGATGATGAAGAAAGATGTCGTGGACTTACTTCATGCTCGAGACTTGTGGCTATACAGTCTCGAAAAATCTTTCCTGAATTAAATTATTAGATCAGCGGGTGGCCAAGGTGCCTTCATTCTTGCTCCCACCGCCTGTTTAAATCAAAAATGCCAAAATTATCTAATTAACTAGCCTAGTCTCGTTATCAACAATAATCCAAACTTTGATGAATAATGACAGATTTAGTTTATAAATTATCCATACTAAGAGCCTTTTAATCGGAGTGCGGCTAACTGAACATAATCTAACAAAGTCAACAGGCATAGGCTTTATGGCTGCACTTCTAGCGGCTGCTCTTTTTGGATCGGTGTCTACTATCGCAAAGCCTGTATTAGCTACAGTAGATCCGTTCTTACTTTCATCCTTGGTCTACATAATATCGGCAATGTTCTTTAGTGCGATAATAGCATTAGGAAACAAAACAGCATCATCATCGCAAACAGTCTCTTCATCCTCTAAGAGAAGCCATTCCTACTACCTCGTACTAATAATAATAACAACTTCAATTATCGGTGCGACAATAGCTCCGGCCATGTTCTTCTTTGGTCTTGGGCAAACAACAGCATCAGACACTTCGCTTTTGTCAAATGGAGAAACCGTTTTCTCTATTATCTTTGCAATACTATTTTTCAACGAAAAATTAAAGCCGTTGGGGTATATCGCAGCATTAATGGTTTTAGCAGGACTTGTCGTTGTCACAACCAACTTTCAATTCCACAGTTCATTGCTTAAAATGAACTCTGGTAATCTGCTTGTCTTGGGAGCTACTGTACTATGGGGCCTAGACAACAACATATGCAGAATTATCACTTATCACATGAAGATTGCAAGGCTTGTACAGCTAAAATCGGTGATAGGCGGTGGTATACTTCTTATTTTTGCAGTAGTTTTTTTACATGCTTCATTACATCTTGAGATAGTACAACTACTACAAATTATACTGCTTGGTGTTGTGGGCTTCGGCACTTCACTTTATTTTTTTCTAAGTAGTATGAAAAGGATAGGTATTGTCAAGTCTGTATTAGTATTATCATTTTCCTCCGTATTTGGTCTTATTTTCGCTTCATTGTTATTAGGCGAACGAATAGCTGTACACCAAATAATTGCTATTGTGGTTATGATTGCAGGAGTATTTTTGATCAACATAGAGAACAAAAAAAAGAGAACAAATAACAATACTATCACTTCCATAGGAGAGAAGACAGATTTCAAAGATGGATGATTAATGAGATGCATTCGCTCCTTCAAGATCTTGCAATGCCATGCAGAGTAAGAAACAAAGATAAGCGTCTAGATGATCGTTTTATCCCATATTTGCAATGGTTTGCTCCTGCTGTTGTTGTTGTTGTTGCTGTTGCTGTTGCTGCTGCAGTAGTAGTAGTTTCTTACTCATTGTTTTATCAGAACAGATCTATTTCAGTTCTTATTATCATGAAAGAGGACTTGGCACAGAAGAAATAATGAGAAAAGTCTATGTATGTAACTATGATGTAGAATTATCAGTTATGCTAATAGCTAAACGTCTAAAACGCGATTAGAGTAATTGTATTTCTAAGGTACAATATACACATTTAGGGTTCATCCCTCCTTATTTCATTTATTCTTTTTATTAACCCTTCATTTTCAACTGGTTTTTGAATATGTGGGATCCAATGACTATTATTCCTCATTTCTCACCATTTGTGGCCCTGCTCTATCATCCTTCCTTTTTATTTGATCATATGGCTCAAAGCCATCATCTTTGGCATTTTAATATCAGGGGAACAGTGATACGAACCCTGACTATAATTGGACAACGCTAACAAAGGATCATCAAATGAGTCAACTTTGAATATTTCTCAAGATATACCGATTCTATTTAGTGACTGTATGACGATGAGGGCTGATCAAAACTCTTAAACGGCAACAGATGATCAAAAAACACTTTTCCTTTCAATCTATCGATTTTTTATAATTCCCCAAATAATGATAGCCAATATAAAACAGAACACTCCTAACATTGCCCAAACGAGCACCTCTCTAAAAATATCAGCGAATATCATAAGCAATGATACCTAGTGTTAATAACCATGCATACCGCGTTAATAAAGCCTGTACATGCTTATCTTTTTTTTGTCGGATGAATATGGCTTTGTCTTTTGCCAAAGCTTTTCTAGTAGGATGGGACATGTGCCATTATTCAGCCTGGCCCCGGAATCCAAGTCATATGCCATAGCAGCAAATAATATTCAGATCTCACTTAAGTATCATTAGTTAATTAACCACCACAACGCTCATGTTGTTTTCTTAACTAAAAAATTCTCTCATTTAGATTAACAAAAGCTATCTTGACAAAAGATATAACTGTTCGAGGCTTGATATCATATATCAATCGCGATGACTCCACACCATAAAATAGAAACTGTTCAGAGCGCATACCACTTTGAATATTTAATGCAAGATATGCGGGTAACATACAAACGTGACTTAAAGGTCTCGGTGGGAAGCATGACAATTGATGCGAGAGAAGGCGACATATCATCCGTTCCACGCTGGCTGGCAAAACTTTTGGCTGAGCAAGGCATAATTGAAATTCAAGATAGTGATATTTCTGCATACGTCTCAAGGGCTTTTAATCGTGAGAGGATATCCAAACCTCATGATCTTTCAGGGTTGGATCCTGATTTTTATATTCGAGTCCATGATTATCTGGAAGGATTGATGGAAAGGGAAAAGGAAAGCATCACAGTTTCTCTGCTTTCGTTTGTGGCTTCCCGTCTTGAGAAGATTGTAAAATTGGCAGCTTCTTCGCCTCTTTCGCCTGAATTGGAATCAAGACTCTCAGTTGAAGAAAAGGAACTGTACCTCATGATCCATCGTTATTCTTCCGAGTTCAAACAGAGGGTACTAAAGATTTGACTGAGCAGCGGGAGCAGGAGGAGCAGCAGACCACAGCGGCATTAGCGAATGATCTGGAGAAATTTCTACGTGCCTTCAAGGATAGAGAAGGAAAGTACAGGTATTTTGACAGAATTAATCATATGATGGTGGCGAATTCTAATTCGCTCGTAGTAGATTATATAGATTTTGATACCTTTAATCCAGGCCTCGCTAAGCGGATTACTCATAATCCGGATGAGATGCTGGAAGCTTTTAACGAGGCAGTATTATACGTTCTAAACGAAATTCATCCAGACTATGCACAAGAGATCCGCGACAAAATCAAAGTCAGAATAGGAAATTATACTGTACAGAAGGGTCTGCGCGATATCAATGCGGAGATGATTGACAAGCTGATTGGAGTTTCCGGCATGGTAGTCAGATCATCTGAAGTAAAACCACTCGCCAAGAAAATAGGATATCGCTGCCTTAACTGCAATACCATTAATGAAGCGCAGCTCAAAGGACTGGTTCTGAAAAAACCTTTGAAATGCATAAACTGTTCTGAAAAGGAACTTGAAATGGATCCCGATAATAGCATTTTCACAGACTTTCAAATGGTAAGGCTTCAAGAGCTGCCGGAGGATCTACCAGCAGGTCAGCTTCCACATTATGTGGAAGTCACAGTAATGGGAGATCTGGTTGATCGATGCCGTCCAGGAGACAGGATTATGTTGACGGGAATAGTGAGAATAGAGCAGGAACAGCTCTCGCCACAAATCAAAACCAGTCTTTTCAGGTTGCGAATGGAAGGAAACAATATCGAATATCTTGGCGGAATTGCAGGTACCAAAGATACCCGGACTCTCGAAAGAATAGCCATTAGCACTGAAAATGAAAAACAGATTCTAGCTATCGCAAACAAACCGGATGCATATGACAAGCTGATTGCTTCTTTTGCCCCACATGTATATGGCCATGAAGTAATCAAGGAGGCGATCCTATTACTGATCATAGGGTCGGTGGCAAAAAAACTAGACGACGGCTCTACCAGGCGAGGCGATATCAACATACTTTTAGTCGGCGACCCGGGTACCGCTAAATCTGAAATGCTAAAGTTTGCCGCTAAAATTGCTCCAAGGGGCCTGTATACTTCCGGCAGAGGTTCAACCGCGGCTGGCTTAACCGCTGCTGTGATTCGAGATAAATCCGGAATCATGATGCTTGAAGCAGGAGCTGTAGTCCTAGGCGATCAAGGATTAGTGTGTATTGATGAGTTTGACAAGATAAAAGCTGAGGACCGTTCTGCACTGCATGAAGTAATGGAGCAGCAGACATGTTCTGTTGCAAAAGGAGGCATTGTAGCCACTTTAAACGCGAGGACCTCCATTTTATCAGCAGCCAATCCAATGTACGGCAAATACGATCCTTTCAAAAACATCACCGAAAATGTGAACCTACCGGTCCCGCTTCTGACCAGGTTTGACCTCATATACGTGATAAGAGATTCTCCGGAAAAAGAGAAGGACAGTCGTATCGCAAGTCACATTTTAGAAATTCATCAGGATTCGGAACTTGCTGCACAGCCCGCTATCGAGATCGATCTCTTCAGCAAATACCTTGCATTCTCAAAGCAAATCGAGCCAAGACTGACTACCGAAGCTATCAATATTATTCGGAATTACTATATGAAAATGAGAAACGTAGACTCGGAGGGCATGATCACCGTTACTCCCAGACAGCTTGAAGGCTTGATAAGATTATCCACGGCACGTGCAAGATCATTGTTGAGAGACAAGGTGGAAGCAGAGGATGCAGAACGCGCAATCTATCTCGTTCAGAGAATGTTGGAAACTGCAGGCGTCGATGTCAATACAGGTAAAGTAGATCTTGGTGTTCTTCATGGCAAAGCTCATAGCGAAGTTTCGAAGTTGAAGATGTTCATCGAAATTTTCAATGCCTTGTCCGGACAAGATAGAAACGATGTAGAGGAAAACAATTTCATCAATGAGCTTATAAAAACAGGCAAGTTTACACAAGACGAGGCAAGAACATTCATTAGAAAAGCAATGCAAAACGGGCAAATATACGAGAGAAAATCTGGCTTCTATGCTAAGGCCTGATACAAATAGCCAGTATTCATTTTTGCTCATGCCCCTGTCGATCATCATAGACTAGTCAAGGGGCAAGTAATGTCAACTGTTCCAATAGATCTAATGTGATGATGAAAAAGTTCTATCCGCTTTTATCATTTGGTTTGGGGTCTGATTCTGCCGTAGATGTTATTGTTAAGATAAATCTTGTCATTTTTGGAAAAGAGTAAAGAATTTTCTCTGATATCATGATAAATATATAGATATACATTTGTGGCTTGCATTTCTTAAAGCAATAACCTTGCTAGTAGTATCCATTTCCCCATGATCCATTTCCTTCTCCACCTTGTTCTTTTCCAGTAGAGATGATTATTCCCATAACCAACAGAATCCCTCCAAAAATAGCCACCATGATGGCTATGTCTGGCATATATGGTATAATATTTCCGTTGATATTTACCTTTGAGCATGTTTGGGACAAGACATTTGACACGGCAGGAATATTGCACGCTATTTGAGCTAGATTGGCCAAAGGCGCCGTATTAATGGCCCAAAGGTACATGAAAATTCCCAATATTAATAATATTGTTCCTTCTACGATAGTATTGCCGCCAGCAAGCATGGTTAATCTAAAAATTGAGATAGATACGTACCATTTATTATCTTAGATACAAAACAGCATCATTTCAAATTGTGCTCTCGCATCATAAAAGGATCTATATCAGGGTTCGTTTTGCAGTTTTAACGGAAGCGTAATGTCCTATTTTATCAGATTTGTGCCTATTTTGGCATTGACCACTTACAAAAATCTTTATACCATAAAAAGATATTCCAGTGATTGATCTGTCAGCAGAGAAGCAAATAGAATACAAGATAACACTAAGATACTTCATTTTAGCAATTATTATTTCGTCAGTTATTGCAAACTCCATAATAATTTTCTCAGATCCACATAATAAACGGTCTTCCACTCTTATAATTTTAAATATAACGGCTGCCATTGCTTCTTGTCTTGGCATAATTGCAGTATATCGCCATGGCCTACATGGTCTTCACGGTAAATCATATTTATTTCTCACAACGGGCCTTATTTTTTGGTTCTCCGCAGATCTTAGTCTTGCTTATTACTATTTTGCTTTAGGTATAGAGGAACAAATACTTGTATCAGTTACGGATGTCTTATGGTTTGCTGGTTATGTATTCCTTGCGTTACATTTGTTCTCAGTACTTCGCTTCATATGCAGCAAAATTAATTTCATTACCCTTGCAATAGCATCGGTTGCTGCAATCTTGTTCATTAGTTACAATGTTTTTTATATAGTATCCTCATCGTCGCACTTCCTCGCTGTAGGTGATTTTGTAGATTTTGTCGTCACCATGGCTTATCCTGTCTTGGATTTGATATTGATTATCCCTTCTGTCTTGATACTTGTTAACTTACGAAAAGACTACATGCAATCCGTCCCGTGGTTTCTCTCTTCACTTTCATTATTAATAAACGCGATAGCAGATGATGGATATGTAGGTGATTTTGTAAATGGTCATTTACATAATCTATTGTTTTGGGATATGTTTTACGTGCTGGATTTTATAATCATGGCAGGCGCTCTGTTTTGGTACAATAGATTTCATATCCCAAATAAGAAAAGAAGAATTAAAATCAATAGCTAACCACAGTCCGCGTAACTTAATATTTGACTGCAAGCCTAAATGTACTTATTGTTTATTTCCTTTCATATCATTGGATTATTATCATAATTTGCTTAATGAATGGTAATACCAAAAAAAGAATACACTTTAGAGCACAAAAAAGGTCTAATCTACGGCTACCACACTGGAGGGATAGAAAAATATTATAACATATTTAGACGGGTGTATCATATCGAAAAGACAAGTGGGAGATTTTAATAATGAAGGATCTATGACTCGGCGAATGGAAATCGTACAGATTTAGTACTCAATGGGTCGATTTTAAAAAAATACAACAGGGACTCATAACGAATCATCATGCAAGATTATTCTTTCAAATACATGTATGTCAGACTATGCTGAAAATACGATATTTGGAAAAGAGGTTCAACAGAATCACAGATATCAAGATGGGTCCAAATGTCCAAATGGTTACCTGTATATCGTTTCTCATTTTGGAGGTAATATATTCAGAATTGTTCGAACAAGTGTAACCAGCCAGCAATAAAGAGAGTACGCATGTTATTTAAATTGGCAAATTGGCATAGACCTTGTACGGCATGGATTCATCTCAAAACATCATGAATAAAAACCCAGATCGGCATCGATTTTATCAAACTCTTCCGGAGTCTTTGCCCTCAAACGTCTTATCAAATAAGACCTATTATGAACCCTTTATTGGTAAACAAGAGCTTTAACGAAGGGCATCAATTTGTCAAATTGAGCACTGCAATAAAAGAAATTGATTATGTCTTGTCAAGAAACTCCATCGTCCGGTAAAACTTCATTTCTTATCATGGTGTCATCGAATTCTACTCTAATTCTGCTTTCACTCGTTTGATCAAATATTCGACGGTAACTGGTTTTTGTATAAAACATCCGATGTTCAGGGAGGGGTGTATTTCTCTTATTGCTTCATGATTTACTTCTCCAGCAGACATAAAGCAGACCTTTACATTGATATCTAATTTTGAGATCTTCTCGTATAATTCAAAGCCGTTCATATATGGTAGATTAATATCAATAAGCAATAGATCATAAAAGTCAGGCTTAAACTCAAATAATGCAGATAAAGGGTCATTATAGGTATATACTTCAAATTCTTTATTATTTTCACCACCCTCTAAAGCTACTTTGAATGTAAGAGAAGTATCAGAATGATCATCTACGATAAGAACTCTTTTGTATGATCGTGGTTTTGGTTTGGTAGCGGCAATTTTGTGATATTGTAAAAGAGGAGCATCATTTGCGACTGATTGGCGGGGATCGCTACCATCTGACACACTGGCGCTCAAGTATAACATAAATTACGACATTCTAGTTATAATCTATTATGTAACATAATTACCCCATATTGAAAAATTTTGAAATTCTCCCACCTAAGGTCAAATTTCTTATGAGATTGCCTATTTCAGCAATAGCTGTAATAATAATAGCCATCATAAGAGCAACAAAAGATACAGTGACGCCAAAAATGCGGATTGGGAGTCGTAAAATTAAATTCATAGGTATAATAACTGTCGACAAATGCACGAATACAGGAAGCTGATATCAAGAGTAATATTAACAGCAGTAATAACTGTTCTAGTCATTGCAACAAGTATTCTGCCATTAACGCAACATAATGCCAAGGCCTTTCGCTCTTAGGTATATTTAAGAATTCATTCAGCAAAAAGATAGATCCATCACAACAACAACCATCTACAGGATCCTCATCGGCTACTAACAATGCTGGTACTTCATCAGGAGAATGTGACCAATCATTATGGAATCATGTCTATTACCCGTCCAGATTACAAGTAGTCGATCCTTGTAAAACTGTGTCAGGGATAATAGAAAGCAAAAAAAGGTTGAAAAAGATGATGATTATCATACAAGATTGAAGGCAGATCCATAATTTGCTAACCTCGTAAATTCTGCTATTGTAAAGGGTCAACTCGACGATTTGATGTTAGAATCGATTTGTGTAAATCCAGTAACTCAACCAGATGCAGTTTCAGCTTGCCAGAATTTCCATGAAAATATCAGTATTGTTACGGTTGGCAGTCATGTACAAGTCACGTTCATATGTATTTGATAATTACTAGTCCTCTCTTTTTTTATCTCTAAGCTATCGTTCTTACAATCCATGATATTGTTATATCACGCGATCGAAGTAGT
>DATDFS010000163.1:0-35598 GCA_036522495.1 Nitrososphaeraceae archaeon
GTGACCACGGCTGATATTAGAATACCAGCGACAACCCAGTACATAGATGAACCTGATACAATGGAATCAAATGAATTACTTTGCAGGATATACTTTATGAATAATAAAGGAAGAAATATTGAAAAAACAATACCGACAGGCGTGGCTATCATAGATATGGATGACCATCTATCGTAGGGTTCAACTTCATGTTCAAATTGGTCTAACAAACCTTCAAGTCTTTTGTCCAGCTTATTGGCGGACTCGCCTAGAGGTGTGTATTGCATCTTTTGTATAACTGTACCTGACCGACTATTAAGATTATCTACCTTCGGACGATAGGATTCATATAATTTTTTTAACAAATTCTGACATGCATTGATTTTTATGACAATTTCAAACATAGTGGAATGTGGAAATTATTCATATATATGCAATCAAAGCTACAAAGGCTCTTAAGTTTTGATTCAAATTGGCTAGAAAGTAAAAATTTTCTTTCTAAAAATTTTATGACATCATTTTCTTAAATTATGTTAATATATACTAACACATCTTATCATGTTAAAATTTATATTTCTAAAATTTTTTTAAACAAACGAAAGAAGTGAATAAAACTCCAGATCAAACGAAGATCTTATTCAATAGCCAAAGATTGGGGAATATTACCCCAGGCATATTAGTCAAATCTTTCTGGGTAAGTACAGCTCTGGCAGTAATTCTGACTTTGCCAGCGCTTGGTGTATTCATAGCCATATCTCAAAATAGTGGTAACATACTGATAGGCTCTGTTATTGGGTTTGGCCTTCACTTTTTACTTCTTTCAGCATCTGGAAGGATCTCTTGTGCCTTGTCTTCAATACTTGATGACTGACTAACTAATTAACAGGTCCATCAATATTTGTCAACCCTCTTGCTTCGAAAAAATCCTAAATATTAAAATTGATGCTTCTCTTTAAAAGAAGAGTTGGCACAGAAGATATGCAAGGTGTTATTTGACAAGGTATGAGCAAAATTAGTATGCCAGCTAAAATTTTTGGCACTGTCCTTTCGCATGGTTTGAAAGGAAGGATGCTTACGAAAAGCGAGCTTCAGACGCTTGCAGAAGCTCGCGACATGGAAGAGTTAGTTACAAGAATGAAGAATACTGTTTACCTTGATGCATTTGCAAAACTTACCAAGCCTTATACTGCTGAAAAAATAGAGGGCGCACTGAAAGAATATTTGGTCAATGCACATGCAAAGATGGTTAACATCACAGGGGGATCGGGAATTCTGAATGCGTATTTTATAAAATATATTACGTGGGATTTGAAGATAGTATTGAAAGGTAAGGCATTAGGAAAGTCATATGAAGAGTTGCTTCCCAAGGTAAACCTTAGAGCGGAAGAGCTCGTAGGTAGACGAGACATAATAGTAAAAGCTTTAGTGGCAAAAAATTTGGAAGAGGCAGTCGCTGCTATCTCAGGTAGTGAATTTGGCGAAGATACAGCAAAGGCGGCAGCAGTATACAAGGAGAAAGGCGACTTGAGAATATTTGATACCTATCTCGATCACGTATTTTATCATGATTTGGGCAGAGCTATGACTGCTGAATCTCAATCTCCGGATGTCAAAAAGGTTGCATCCACAGACATTGATTCCTATAATGTGCTTGCTGTCCTTAGAGGGAAGTTCTGGGGCCTTAATACAGGTGACATCAATGACCTAATAGTAGCGACGACGCCAAAAGTTACAAGAGATACTTTGCAAAAGATGATTAATATAGAAAAGATCTCAGAAGCAATTGGAGAATTATCCAGTACTGTATATAATGGGATAATACCTCAGGCAGCCGCTAATGACATCGATGCAATAATGCAATTAGAATCCAGTTTTGAGGCTATAGGATTGAAGCGCGTTATCGGCTCATTTAGAACGATGTTCAGCGTGGGAATTATGCTTGGTGCTCTAAAGCTGATGATGATAGAAGTCAGAAACTTGTCTGCTATAGCCTCTGGAATAGAACAAAAGGTTCCTACTGAAACTATTGCATCTCGGCTCATTAGACCCGAGTGATAGATAAGAACGAGGCTAAATTAATCCTCTGTTGCGAACGACTATACCGTTAGCTAGTAAAAACAGATATCAAAATCCATTGTCTATTCTCCTGTTGTATCTGTGCCTTTGTATACATTTGATTCCTTTAGAATGCTTATTACCAAAGGGATCTCTAAGTCCAGTTGCATTGCAATGAATTCCTCGCCTATGCCAGATACGTACAGATTCATCACGATTTCCTTCTTTTCTTGAGAAACGTTCTGCATGTATCATTAGTTGTTTATTCGTAATTTAAGAATTTGTCTCGCTTGGCGGCCAAACATAGTATCATTTATTTTTTTCTTCAAGAGGTATCAACTGTTTTTTTCTTTCATGAACCTGATGATCTTTCCAGATAAGATTAGAATAGAGCATCTTTGGCACAATTTTTTTGAACTCTGTGCCCTCTCCCACATACCATTTTGGAAACCATTCGTATAGATGCAGCCTTATAGTCTGAATATAGACTATCAAACCTTCGATTAACATTATTCCAATGTTGCCTCCGATCAGTACTGCGTAGCCTCCTCCGTGTGCAAATGATTGATTTACTGTTACCAACAACGCAGCGTGCACAAGTAGCATAATACCAATTCTGGTATAACTAATGACATTCGATAGTACTTCTACAATCCTTACAAGGATAACCTCTATTACGATTCCCATAAAACCTCCACCCTCTTCCTGACCATGTTTTCCAGCTAGTTTTTGCTCCTGCATTCCTCCGTAGATCATTATTCCTACCGTACCAAAGAGTACTGGTGGCATAGCCTTTGCTACCAGATCAACTGTAACCCACTTACCAAATAGGAAAGTAAGCCATGGAACTGGTTCTTTGTGTATATGTCCGCTAATTCCAAACATTCCTATGATATCATAACCTGATCCTATAGCAGCGAGTATTAGCGCAACCACAGCAAGGAATTGGATGATAGTGGGAATATCATGCGTCAATACGAAGAGTTTATTGCCATCCTGGATGTTCTTCCGCAGTCTAAGGAAGAAAGCCATCAATAAGTGGATAATCCCCACTGCCACTGAAACTTTGAGTATTTTTACTACCTGGACAAAGGTAAGTTCAGATACATTGAGCACCCCTACAAAGGGCAAATGGGAGAATAAAGGACCCAATATAGCCAGTTCCTTTAGATGGAATCCAAAGAACTCTCCCGTTCCTAATCCTGCCAGAGCAGCAGCTGCACCACTAGTGGCCAGCAGTGTTCCCCATGTTTTTACAGAGCCATTTCCTCTTTGTTTTATAAGCATGCCAAGTCCAAACAGCAATAGGCCGTGGCCAAGATCAGCAAACATTAAACCATAGAAAAGAGGCCAGACAAACGCTATGATAGGAGTAGGATCGATTTCGCCATATCTTGGTATTCCTTGGGTCTCTGTTATAACTTCAAATGTGCGTGCATAGGACTTGTTAGTAAGAAGAGTAGGTAACACCTGACCATTTTCATCGTATTCATTCTCATATGTTTCTTCTACTATCGAGACATAATCACGTGTAAGATCCTTGAATTTATTCTCCATTTTCACGGGTAAGTATCCTTGTATCATTGCAAAGTTTTTTGTGCCTCCAGGCTTTCGGGTAGTTTCTAGAACATCTTTGGCAACTTTTGCGGTTTCATGAAGCGATAGAATACTAGTCAACAATGATGACTTCATCTTTTCCATGTTTTTGGTATTTTCTTTGGATCTGGCTTCCAGTTCTTTAACCTTCGCCTGAGACTGAGTGTAAGCGATACTTGGGTTCTGTGGCATGTCGGCTGGAATTTGAAGAGGATGAACGCCAAAACTTCTTAGAACCTTGATCACTCTTTCTGAATCCTCTGTAGAAGTAAATACTACAAGCGAAGACTTTTGCTCGTTAAGTTTATTCACGTATAGAGGTAGGTCGACAAGGCTTTTTTTGATCTCTTCTTCGTCTCTGGAATCAATAATAAAAATTTCAGCAAAGAATCTTTTGAGCTGTCTGAATGATACCAGATCCAGATTGAGGTTTGCCGCCATCTTGAGAGCAGCTTCAACGGTGCTATACTCTTCGATCTGCTTCAAAATCTTGTTCTGTTCGATCAGAACTTTTTTTGGCTCGTATAATAATGCCTTACTCTTATCTTCAAGATCGGCAACGAAATTCTCGATATCGTTAATGACGTAGTCTGTCTTTCCCTGTGGAGCACCTTTAAACATGGTGGCCATGATTCCAGTCTCCAAGGGAATCCCCAGCGCTCTGACTACCTCGTCGATATCTTGAAATAATCTCTGAGCCTTTAGTAACAGGTCGTCAAGATAAGGATTAGTATGCTCAGAGGTAGCACTTTGAAGGGGATGGAACCATTCCAATTCTGCTAGCTTGCTTACTGCCTCCTGCGTTTCCATTCGAGGCAGGATTATCGTAGCTTTCATCAGTTTGGCCTGTCCCATGTTATCGCCCGCCTAGCTGTAAATCTCAATCGCTTTAAAATCTTTCCGTTTCAATCACTGGATGCCAGACTTTTAAAATGTAAATGTGCATCCAGATACATCATGCGTAAAAGGAAGAGAAAAGGTAAACTTTCGCTCGCTATTTCTGGCCCAAAATAATAAACATCATGACGATACCATAGATCGCGATTGACTCCACCATACCTACGAAGATAAACACTCTAGACTGCATCTTTGGATTGTCGCTTATGGCGGCTAGACCTGCAGCTCCTACAAAACCGAGTCCTATGCCTGCACCTGCACCCGCTAAACCGAAAGCCAGACCTGCACCTATGAGTTTTGAGGAAGATCCTCCATCTGAACTAGATGTGGTAGAGGGGGCCTGGGCGTATGCATTTGAGCCCGTTGCGATTAAAACTGTAAAAGTGACAGTGATAAGAACAGCCGAAATTACAATCGTGGTGGGTTCTTTCATTTGCATAATAAAGTTTCGAATATAAATGCCCTATTTAATTATAACTAAAAATGTGCCGTATTTTAACCCCCCATTTTAGGAGGGGCTCTGTTAGCTTACTTATATAACTTACTCAAATTGCTAATATGCCCGAGAAGATATTAGGAATGTCAATAATGATTAGCAAAGGAAGAGTTAGTGAATGAGTAAGTGAGTTACTCTGCCAAAAGATGTTAGGGAAAAACTATGTGAAAATTGGCGATTGCTAACAGTATCTATTAATTAAAAATGGATATGTCAATAGTAGAGGTTTGACGCAGAGGATGCACTAAGACAGGTGGAGGAAATGAGGCTAAAATCTCCGACATTAACAGGGCCTAGGAAGTTGTAAATCCTTTAAATCCTAGACAATGTCTTTTTTTTGCTCTGCAAAATTTCTTCCTTGACCTTCGAAACCATCGAATCATGTTCTGACTTTAACATGGCTCGGGCCTTCTCAAAATGACTTGAAATAATATCATGGGTCATGTCTTCACAACCTTGCTCCCTTGTTGTTGTTCTACTACCTTTCTCTTTTCAATGACTACTTTGACCTTTTTCAGACGTACAAATTCTTCACGTTCCCGTTCCTCGAGGGTTGCACGTATAAAAGCTACGGCTCCCTCATACTGTGGGATGATTACAAATTCAAGAGCATTAATTAATTTCTGGGTGCGTTCAAGCTCCTTTGCTAAACTGAATATGGCGTTTTCATACTCTGCGGCTTTGCAGACCTTTGGAAGCATATTCTTAATGAGTTTTGCAGCTTTGTCTACTGATGAATTCGTATCGATGAATCCATAAGAGAGATCCTGACCGCCCTCTTTAGTCTTTACTTGAAGTGTTGGGATCTTCACATCTACAATCCTTCTAACATTAACGTCGACTTCCATAACACTTGGAGTAGAATCTGAAACTGACTCCAAGGTACCGGTACCAAGCGACATGTAAGCATCATATACAGCTGTATAAATTTCCCCTAGTGGGGACCATATATCTCCTCTTGCCTTGTTAGCCTCTTCGATCATTTCATCAATTTTTTTTAATAATACTTCACGCTTGTCATCGAGAATCTTGTGAACCATTTTTGCTACTTGCATTGATCGCCGGATCTTGATAAGCTCGATTTTTGTGGCGCTGACTCTTGTTCCAAATGACATGCCTTACTTACTTCCTTTATAGTACTGTCTAACATTCTTCTCCTTTATCTTTGTCAATTCTCCCTCAGGAAGAGTAGACAATACGTCCCAGGCCCTGCTCAACGTTTCTTCTAAGCTCCTATTTTCATCATTGCTCTGTTTTAAAAATTGGTTTTCAAATATATCGCCTGAGTCCAAATACTTTAAGTCAATGCCAGTCAAACCTGCTCTTCCGACTATCTCCGAGAGCGCTCGCACTTCTTGTGTCCTTGAATACGCATCGTACAACTGGTTTCCAACTTCCATGTGATCAGCTCTTGTCTTTCCCTCTCCTACTCCATCCTTCATCAACCTTGAAAGAGACATAAGAACATTAACTGGTGGATAGACGCCTTTTCTAAATAGATCACGGCCAAGAACAATCTGCCCTTCAGTAATATAACCAGTAAGATCTGGAATTGGATGGGTTATATCATCTGCAGGCATTGATAAAATCGGAACTTGCGTTACGCTTCCGTTCTTACCTTTAATCCTGCCCGCACGTTCATAGTTGTTTGCAAGATCGGTATACAAGTAACCCGGATATCCCTTCCTGCCCGGAACCTCTTCTCTTGCAGCGCTAATCTCTCGTAGCGCTTCAGCATAGTTTGTCATGTCCGTCAAAATTGCTAACACGTGCATTCCCAAATCAAATGCCAAGTATTCAGCCACTGTCAGAGCAACTCTTGGAGTTATGATTCTCTCTATAGCTGGATCGTCTGCAAGATTTAAGAATAAAACACTTCGTCTGAGCGCGCCGGATTCCTCTAGACTGCGTTTAAAATACTGTGCCTCGGAATACTGGACACCAATGGCTGCAAATACTACGGCGAAGTCTTCCTTTGTTCCTACTACCGCTGCCTGGCGTGCAATCTGCGCTGCCAGAATGTTATGAGGCATTCCAGAGCCAGAAAAAATTGGAAGTTTCTGACCTCTAACTAGTGTAAGCATCCCGTCAATCACTGAAACACCTGTCTGGATGAAAGATGTTGGATATTCCCTACGTTCTGGATTCATTGGTTCTCCGTTAACGTCAATAAATCTATCTGCTACTGGTTCGGGCAGCCCATCATTGGGCCTTCCAAGCCCGTCAAATACCCTACCAAGTAATTCCTGTGAAACAGGCATTGTCATTGTTTTACCAAGGAACTTTGCTCTTGTGCCACTTATGGCAAGACCAGTAGTACCTTCAAATATTTGAACTACAGCTTTTCCATATCCTACTTCTACCACTCTACCCAATCTTTTTTCTCCCTCAGATGTCTCTACTTCCACTAACTCGTCAAATGATACCTTTGTGACTCCATCGATAATCATGAGGGGCCCTTTGATTTCAGCAACCTTGTTGTATTCAACGCCAGCTGTAGTCGTCTCAGACAACGACCTTTACCTCCTCACGTCCAGATACCTTTTGGAATTGATCGCTCATCTGCCCATTAATGGAATCCAATTTGGCTACTTGGTCATCAGGAATTTCAAATTTTGCTTTTAGAAGAGTTGTTATAATTGGCATGGCTCTGATGTCTGGTAGCGAAGCGCCTTCCTTAAGGGATTTTTGCGCTTCCTTGTAGAAGTTTACCATTAATTTTACTAACTTTAGCTGTTTTTCTGGACCACAATAGGTGTCTACCTTGTCGAAAGAGTTTTGTTGTAGAATTCCGATTTTGATCATCCTTGCGACTTCTAGTACCAATTTTTCTTCATCTGGTAGTGCTTCAGGACCTAGTAGCCTAACTATCTCCTTTAAAGTATCCTCTCTCTGAAGTATGTGATATGACTCTGCTCTTAGATCGTACCACTCTGCACTTACGTTTTGCTTCCACCATTTTGATACATCTTCAAGATATCCTGAGTATGATTGCATCCAGTTAATGGATGGATAATGTCTTGAATAGGCTAACCTTGTATCGAGTGCCCAAAAAGTCTTGATAAATCTGATGGTGTGAGTCGTAACTGGCTCGGTAAAGTCTGCTCCTGAAGGGGATACTGCACCAACCAGTGTTACGGAGCCTGCCCTTTCGGGTGAACCTAAGGCCCTTACACGTCCTGCTCTTTCATAGAATTCAGCCAATCTTGAAGCGAGATATGATGGATAACCCTCCTCGGCAGGCATCTCTTCCAGACGGCCAGACATTTCCCTTAGTGCCTCTGCCCACCTGCTTGTCGAATCTGCAACCAGTACAACGTCAAATCCCATGTCTCGGTAATACTCCGCTATTGTAACCCCCGTGTAAATAGAGGCCTCTCTTGCTGCGACTGGCATGTTACTTGTATTTGCCACAAGTACAGTCCTCTCCATAAGTGGACGTCCGGACCTAGGATCTATTAAGTGTGGAAATTCTACTAGCACCTCTGTCATCTCGTTACCGCGTTCACCACATCCTATGTAGACTACTACTTTAGAATCGGCCCACTTTGCAATTTGGTGCAAAGTCACGGTTTTACCCGTTCCAAACCCACCAGGAATTGCACCTGTCCCACCCTTGGCGATGGGGAAATACGTATCAATCACACGTTGTCCTGTAACTAGTGGAACCGACGGATCGTATCTCTCAGCATATGGCCGCGGTTTTCTAACTGGCCATTTGTGATACATTTTCAGTTCAGATTTCTTGCCATTCTTCTCAACAGTAGCTATAACATGCTCGATATCATAATCGCCTCCAGCTGCAACATCCGTGATTTTACCACCATCATGGTCAGGTGGGACTAGGATACTGTGAGTTAGCAGCGGAGTTTCTTCTACAGCACCAAGAATGGACCCTCCAGTAACCTCATCTCCTTTCTTAACACTACTTACAAATCTATATTTTTTCTTCATGTCTACCGCGGTGGTCATTACGCCTCTTCCAATGAAGGATCCGGATTTCTGTGCTATATCTTCAAGTGGTCGCTGAATTCCATCATAAATCTTGCCTATTATACCCGGACCTAGCAAAACTGAAAGTGGCTGACCTGAACCAACTACTGGCTCGCCCGGCTTTAAGCCAGATGTAGATTCGTAAACTTGGATAAAGGCAGTATCTCCTGTTAACCTGAGGACCTCTCCAATTAACTTTGATTCCCCTACTTCGACGGTTTCATACATTTTTGTAGAAGACATACCATCCGCCCTTACCGCTGGGCCGCTGACCCATACTATTCTTCCTTTAGATACCATAGCCTCATTCTTCGCTCCTCAGCATTTGCACAATATTCTTCCTTATTAAAGGTTTGAACCGTTCAATACGTGAATCCAAAGTATTATCATATGTCGTTGATCCATCAACGGATCTTACACGAATCCCACCAATAACGTTTATCGGCTGTTCAGATAACGTCATCCGCACATTCTTATTAGACAGATTAGCAATCGCCTTTTTGACTAGGTCAAAATCATTTCTATTGCATAGTATGATGACTTCGTCTGCTCCTATAGCAGCAATACTTTCTTCAAGCATTTTTGTAATCAGTATTGTGTAAACTTCTTGTTTATCTGAAGATCTCAATTTTGTCTTGGCCTTCTCAAACGCATCATTTACAGCTGTCTCGATAAGTACAAGTTGCTTGTTTCTGGCGGCCAGGCGACTTGAACCGACAATCTGTCTTCTGAGGTTTTCCGCCTGTTTCTTGGCTCCTTCCAAAATTCTTGCATATTCAGATCCTAATTTTGTTCTAGAGGATTCTAGGTTGGCTACCGATTCATTGTAAGCAGAATCGAGTTGTTTGATCAAATCTCCTTCTTTCTGGGAGAGAACTTTGTTTATTGTTTGCTCCAGAGCAGAAGTTGAACTCATTATATAACCTGGTCTTGCGTTACGTGATTTTAACCTTTTGTTGAGTGAGTCAATAAAGAGATGGGAAGAAAAATAAGTGGGAATAATGTGTTCTCAGTTGCAGCAGAACAATTTAATCTTGTGTGGCGCCATTGATAAATAATGTTAGATATCTTGTATTTTCTCCACCTGGTCCAATGAAAACTAACCGTTTTCCCAATGCGTTATAGAATTAATTTAGTCAGTCGTCCTGCGTAATCCGGAGTCATACATAATTTTACGAGATTATAGACAGGTTCGAGGATTTTCTTTTGATTAGGAAAAGTCATTGAGAGTTGGGAATTCTAAAGTATCATAAGTGTATTTGGTTATTGCATTTCCATTTCCGTTAATTTTTCCTTGATCTTAGTATCTATATTCTTTGCCAAGGATCGAATGCGGGTAAGATGACTGCCTTCCCAGTAAATTTTATGACAACCATCACATCGAAAAAACTCTTTCTGCCGTTTAATGATGTTGGGATGTACATATTTCTTGGACTCTTCATGTGTTTCTCTTGACAGTAACCCATTGCATTCAGAACATCTTGAATTCACCGTATCGAAATTTACGGAGGAGATTCCGTATTTCGATAATGCGTGAACTAAATCTTTAGAATCGTTTGAACCTTGAAGCAAAACTCCATGCGCCCCTGCTTTTACGATTCTTTTGAATAGCTCTTTATCACGGGTCAAAATAATTCTGTTCTGTGCAATCCCAATTTTTAATACATCATCATCATGGACATGATTAAGGTATAAGGTGTCAAAGCCGAAAATGCGTAATTTGCGAGCAATGCTCCCGAGCATTGCATCTGCTAAAAAAGTTGGCTTTGAGCTAACTAACTGATTCGCCCCTACACTCTTCACACATAAAGGTTCCTTCATTGAACTGTAGAAGGTCGGACCATTCACCGCATTCGTCGCAGTATCCTGAAATGTTGCCAGCCGATCGTCCTATTTCTCCTCTCATGACTGCTGCCTTCTCAGAGATTACGTCAACTAGATCTGGGGTGACGGCAATAACATCCGAAGCAGAAATAATGCCAACTAGTCTGTTTTTATAAACTACGCCAAGACGTTTGATGTTTTGTTGTCGCAGGACTCGCGCAGCCTCGGTGACCCCTTCTTCCCCTTCAATAGTATGCAATGTTTGCATGATGTCTGAAGCTTTAACCTCAGTTGGTTTGACGTCCTTAACAACAGCATTTGAAACTATATCCCAATCGGTAACAATACCCGCTGCCTTTTCATTTTCCATAATTACAATGCTTCCGATCCTTTCTTCTTTCATCTTTGTAGCAATATCCTTGATAGTATGCTGAGGTGAAGCCGAGATAACAGGGCTATTCATAATATCTCTGACGAGAACCCTAGTCGTCATATTAGCATCACCGTGTTGCCTGACTGGCTTTTTTACCACAATACCAGATCAATTAGTTACCTTTAATTACTTTGCTCGGTTGATGTAGTCAAAGCTTCTGTCCGTCTTGTTCTTCTTTCTTCTCCTTTTTCAGTGAAAGAAATTTTTGATTTTCCATACGGAATAGTTCTGACAAACTCATCCACACTCAATGATTTGATAAAACCCGCTAATTCATTATCATCCCCAGATTCTCTAACAAACTCACTTTTGATTTTTTTAGCAATATTCGCTGGGTCAGAACCGCCTGGTACCAAAATCGAATAGATCAAGGACCTTTTCTTTATGGCATCAGCAGGTCCACAGAACAGAGTGTATCCGTTGTTGGTCTTCTGTATAATTCCAAGTGCGAGCCTTATTTCGACGCCCTTTATGTAATTACGTTTGCCTTCAATGACAAATGAGCCTTTTGGAAGAAATTGCCCTGTTGGGGCACCCTTCTTTATTTGATCTGCCTTGACCCAATACGCATCTGCACTGGATAATCCGTCCTTCCATCCTCTACTAAAAGAGACGGTTGCCTGGGCTACTTGGTGTAAGCTCTTCTCTATTTCACCACTACCAGCCGAATTCTTGAGAATAAAGAAAGGCGAACCATAAATTTCTGCATGAAATACAATATCCTGTTCAGTTAAATGTTTACGAACGAGGGCAGAGTTGGATGAAGAATCCCTACCGCCGACCGCCAGCAGTCCGTCACTTGTTATGAACCAGTGATAGCGTTCATACCACTCCTTGCTGACATGCTGTTTGATAACAATCCTACTATGGATCAAATCTTTTTGATTCCGCAGTTTATCTATCTGAGTAAGCAGCATTGCTTTGGCTTCTTCTATAGAGGCACTACCTCTCTCCATCTCCTTAGCTCTAGAATATAACAAAGATGCTACCTTCGGCAGATTATTGTATCCGATCGAAACACGTTCATTTACTACTTCTAAAAAATTCATCCCTTTTTCATTGATGATAGATGCAGAATTTGTGACAAGTAATTGTTTGACCAAGTCATCATTAAAGCTATCGACACCTCTATATGATAGCATCATTAACTGATTGGCAAGGTTTCTGATTACAAAGGATTTCGAAATGACTTTCTCCTTAGCCTTATTCTGTTCTTCCAAGTCATGTTCTAGGATTGCTATCTGCTTACCCATCTCAATAGTTTGCATATTACGGCCAAGGTCCAAGATGTCACGGGTGAGCGCTCCATCTACTGCATCCATGTAAGAGTCTACTCTTTTTACTGGTAATTTGGTGGCATCATTTGTTATTATAGGAAGTGCATCTTGCGGCTTTCCATCCGTTCCTAAAATAATTATAGGTTCATGATTTTTCCCACTGCTGACATCCATAACTAGAGTCTTTATCGCGTTGTACATTTTTTCCAAATCCTCATCTGAAAGCTGCGCTACTTTCTTGTTCACTATGCCAGCTTTTCTTGCTATCTCTTCTACAAACTTTTTAGGCAGAGAAATATTTCTGCCGATCCATCTTAAAATGTCCAGATCCTTTTCCGCTGCACTTCTCATAGCTCTAAGCTGTTCTACTGATATGGTAAATACATCGATTCCACGAACAGGTGGATGAACATAACGAAAACCAGCCTTTAGTGTCCTGTGTCTCACTTCGATTGGGTTAAGAATAGCAAGAATTTGCATGCTCTCATCACATAATATTATATTGCCTTGGCCAAAAAATTCTCCGACCATTATCCGTGTTTTACCATCCATGAGCTTAAATTTGATCGTAATTATACGCTCGCTATCAATTTGCTCCACTGACTCGAGCTTGGCTCTTTCAAGTTCAGTTTTGATAATACCGATGAGTATATTCTCTTCTATTTGTTTGAACTTTAGTCTTGTTATCCAGAGTCCTTTGGTCGAAACCATTAGCATTATATCAGGCTCAGTTGAATGATGCATCTTGAAAAGGAAAGAATCTTTAGTAATTGCTGTGATGTTACTCACATAATACCCCTTAATTACTGTGTTTCTAATCTCGTTCACGAGATAACGTAACTCTATGCCAGACAATTCCATAGTTAGCAAGAAGCGTATCACAAATATTAACCAAAAACTGATCTAATCAAAACGCTATGACAAACAATAAACCGTAAGGAATTAAACCAAGTGCTATTTAATGACACAAGTAACCTTTGGAACCTCTAGATCGAGTTTTTTATATGAGAGCATTTGTGGGATTGATTGCTGGCGTAATTACTGGCATTGTAATAGCTCCAGGGACAGACCAGAACGTTGCGGGCGGAACAATAATTATTATCGGTATAGTGTTCTATATTATATCATATGGAGTTGCGAAGAATATTGCAAAGAATATCCCACAGACTATGCGCAGAAAGTTAGTTACAAACGGTATATTTCCATTTATTTTTATGTTGCTAATGTTTATGATAATTGTCTATACCGGATTGCATCAGAAAATCGCAGGTTAAAATACTAGATGCCATAGAATACAAACACACATTGCTTTGGAATTACAGAACTCCTGGGATACCTGACGAGTTATTTGAAAGAACAGAGCAGGTTCCGATTACGAAGGAGGATGTAAGAGCTCTTGTCCTGAGTAAATTACGGCTGAAAGAGAATTCTTCCGCAATAGATATTGGCTGTGGCAGTGGCAGTATCACCGTGGAGCTTTGTTTGCAGACAAAAGATAACAAAGTGTATGCTATTGATTTTGAAGAAAAGGCAACCGAACTAACTAGGAAGAATCTTTTAAAGTTTGGCTTGAAGGCTGAAGTAATCCTATCTAAAGCACAGGATATTTTGCCAACGCTTCCACAGGTTGACGCGATAATCATTGGTGGGACTTGGGGAAATATCGAACAGATTATACGGTTAAGTATAGACAAATTAAAAAAAGGTGGTAGACTAGTAATTGATACTATTTTAATTGAGACGATGTATAAGGCATTAACGACTATTAACGAGGCTAGTCTAGGTGAAGTAGATGTTACGCAGGTAATAATCGCAAAAGCGAGAAAAGTGACCACAGGAACAATGATGCTGGCAAGGAACCCTGTACTAATAATTTCGGCGACAAAGCCTTGAAGAGAAGGATCAAGCCGTATAAGAAAGTAGACAAAATTTATCTTTATCTGGCAGATTGTATAACGGTCATGAATGTAATTCTTAATACAGCATCTGTCGACGTGGTTGTCACTTCATAGCCATATAACATTGGGGTTGATCACCATACGTATGATGATAGCCTAAGAGAAAAATATCTCCGATGAATAAGAGACGTCTGCGATGCAATCAGACATATTTTGAAACCCAATGTCTACTTCTTTCTCAATATAGGAACCAAGCCAACAATACCGTCAGTTCCATTTGAAGTGGCATTATGTTAGTTTTAAACTACGGAATATAAATCACGATAAAATCAATAGCTATTAGCAAAAAAGATAAAATGGGATCCCAATATCCATTGGTGACATAGCAGTTGGACACTTGAATCCGATTGTGAGCAAAAAATTTAAGTGATTGCCGCGCGTATATTTTTCCTTTTACCAAGTGTAGTACTACAAAATGACAAATTGGCAATAAGGGTACCATATCAAGACAAAACAAATATCGGAAGATGGAAATCAGCAAAATGTGACTCGCTCGATAATGGAAACACATGGTTTATTCCTTGTTAACAATTCGCAGGTTTGAGAATAGGCCACATCCGTCGCCATTTCCAAACAAAACTTCCTGAAACGTGTGTCAAACTTCATGGAAATGTAAAACTTGTAGTGTGTATTGGATCCTCGGCAGTCCCCTCTCTCAAATTGAACAAATCTTCTATTAGATTTGAAATTGACAACTTTTATTTAGACATAACAGCTAAAAGACTTGAATCCCTACCGTAGATTATCCGATTTTAGTAATTGCTGTTATCCGATATCTAAGGTAAGGTTATCTAGTCAAGTAATATGTTACCAAATTGAATAAGAGTATACCGTTAACATCGACGTAAATGACAAACCTGTCAGAAATATTATGTCTAAAAAATCATCAATGTACATGGAAGGATTTCCTCGGAGACTATTATTCTACGCTTCAAATGCAATCCTACTTCTGCATAATGTCAGCTCTGGCGTAATTGTTTGAGATAGAGTTGCCCGTCTTTTAATTTAAATAACTCTTAATTTTACAAAATATGAGAATGAAGCTTTCGTGCGTGGGATGTGGACCAGGCGACCCGGAATTGCTTACCATCAAAGCCCTGAACCTGATTAAAGATGCAGAGATCATTTTTGCACCCACTGCAAAAGAAGGCAGGCCTAGTATAGCGCTTTCTGTCGTAAAAAAATATATGGATAAATCAACTGAAACTGTCAGCCTTATATTCCCTATGCTCAAAGATAAAGACGCATTAAAGGATTATTGGAAAGAGAATGCTAAACAAATCGCCGATGCAGTCAGGTCAGGAAAAAAGGTTGTCTATTTGACGGTTGGAGATCCTTCAATATATAGCACTTGGATATATATTCATAAGGAATTGAGGAAAAATCATAATGATATTGAAATCGATATTGTGCCAGGCATAGCATCGATGTTTGCATTCGCCGCCGAGGCAAAGATGAGCCTTGTAGAAGGAGACGAAACCCTCGCAATAGTTCCAGCTTGTTATGATTTGGATAGAGTTAAACGAACTTCAAATGTCTGTGATACGGTTATCTTCCTTAAAGATGGCAGATACTTTGACAGTGTAATTGAGACACTTTCTAGCGCAGGATTCGCAGAAGATTCAATGATTGCAATTGCGCAAGATGTTGCGATCCAGGGAGAAATAATGAAAATGAGTAAACTAGCCGATTTACACAGAGAAAAAGGACCAACAGAAAAATATTTCTCTATAATGGTGGCAAAGAAGAAAAGTGATAGAGAATAAGACTGTTTATTTCGTAGGTGCTGGCCCCGGTGATCCGGAGCTTATTACAATAAAGGCAAAGAAAATATTACAACAAGCTGACGTCGTGATCTATTCTGGTTCTCTTCTAAATCCGACGATACTGGAATATGCCAAGAATGGCACCCAGTTTTATGATGCATCTATGTTAGACCGAGAAGAGATCTACCATATTTTAAGAGACTCGACAAAGGAAGGTAAACTCGCCATCCGATTCCACGATGGTGATCCTGGACTCTTCAGCACCGTTAGAGAGCAAATTGATAAATTGGAAAGAGACGGGCTTCAATGTCAGGTGGTTCCAGGAGTAACATCATTACTTGGAGCTGCGGCAGCGATGAACTTGGAATTAACTCTTCCAGGCAACACTCAAACTCTAATAATAACAAGGGCAGAATTCAGGACTCCGGTACCAGAAAGAGAGAAAATATCCGAACTAGCTAAACATGGCGCTACAATGGCTTTCTATCTTAGTGTTCATTTAATACCACAAGTTGTAGAAGAACTTTTGAAAGGTGGAGTTTATACCAAAGAAACTCCTGCGGCAGTTGTTTATCGAGCATCATGGGAAGATCAAAAAATAGTGAAGGGGATACTTGGTGATATAGTAAAGAAGACAAAAGAATCCAGGGTAATTAAGACAGCCTTGATTATTGTCGGAGATATAATCGCGCCAAAAAAATATGAATATTCAAAAGTTTACGATGCAGGGTTTACACATGGGTATAGACGAGCAAAAAAGTAAAGAAGAACTAACTACTCATAATTTATCGATTGTAAGAAAATAAAGAAAATTAGGTTGGACAACCTTCCATTTTCTGGATGTAATAGCCGTTTGTTGTAATGTCTTTTTCGATCATCGGTGGTGCCTCTTGAATGTGACAAAACTGGCACTCTTCCTGAGTCATCTTTTGTTCTGCCTGGCCGACGTTGGCGAGATATTGTTTACCATATTCAATTGCCTTCTCGTGTGGGGTGGTAGCTTCTACAACTACATCAAAATGCATGGTCTTTCCATCTTTCCTCGTTACATAGGTATCATAAACAGCGCATTCCATACAATATTTTCAAAATTACCATATTTATTCTAACCTTTCATTGTCTCTGAATATATCGTATAAGTCATCATAAGTGTTACTTTTAAAGAACTGCTGTTTTCCAACGACATCTTGCATTCACAGAACATTTATCAAGGTAACGGGAGTTCAGGGATTATCAAATGCAACTCACAGCAGAAGAGGAAAGGTCACTCAATGGAGAAGATGGTAAGACAATTGCATCTGCGTATAGAATTTTGCTTGCAATAGGTGCAGCTACCGAAGCAAAAAAACTTGTTCCCATAAAATGGGCCCATGTTTCTGGAGTAAATTACAATACTATCGGTGATGCAGGAACTGAATTTCTCGAAAAATTTGCTGCAGATGATGCCAGAGTTGCAGTCAAAACTACAGTTAATCCGATGGGCTTTGATAGAACTAAGCCTAATAATCTTGATGAAAATTTTGTCAAACAGCAAATGAGGATAGTGAAATCGTTCGAGGGATTGGGGACAACTCCTTCATTTACGTGTGTTCCATATGAAATCTTTGAAATTCCACAGACGGGAACTCCTGTGAGTTTTGCTGAAAGTAATGCTGCAATATACTCAAATTCAGTGTTAGGATTATTAACAAACAAAGAAAGTTCATTGAGTGCAATTGCGAGTTCGCTGACAGGCAAAGCACCTTATTCAGATTTGCGAATAGAAGAATTTAGACATCCAAAAATTACCATCAGACCGGAAGTTGAACTATTGACAGAGCTAGATTATGGATTGCTTGGTTATTTTACCGGAAAGGTCGTAAAGGATAGTTGTGTTGCACTCGATGGCATAACAAGAATAAAAGACGACATCATAAAAACAAAATCTCTATCGGCAGCACTGGGTACCTCTGGAACCTGTGGGATGTTTACATCATCACCATCAGAAGAACAAGTGCAGAAGAGAGAATCCATCCGGGAAGTAATTCCCTTTGATAAAGCAGAACTTAGTGGAATTAAAGACGAGCTGAGTACGGCAGACGAAGGGAATGTCATTGTTCTTGGCAGTCCTCAACTTGGCTTAAATGAGCTAAATCTTGTTGTAGATCTAGTAAAAGACAAAAAGTTTTCAAAACGTTGTATGATTTTCTGTTCTAGGACAATTCACAATCAGGCTACAAAGGTTGGCCTGAACGACAGGATAGAGAAGATAGGAGGTGAGATTGTATGCGATTCCTGCGCTTGTCTGACTCCCTTAATTACTAAAGAAGATGTTGATTCAATAATAACCAACAGCATAAAGGGCGCCTACTACCTGAATCATTTTAACCGGATGGAAGTTGTCCTCAAAGATCTCAAGACAATTGTAAGAGATTATACCAATTAGGATATGCCTTTACAAGTTAAATGTAGGAAGATCGTCGGAGGAACTGGCAAGGGGAAAGCAGTTGTCACCAAAGATCCAATTAACTTTCTCGCAATGCTGGACACTAGAGAGGCTACCATAATAGACCAGACCCATGAATTATTTGGAAGATCTATAAAAGACATTGTTTTGGTCTTTCCAAATGCAATTGGAAGCAGTGTAGGAGCATATACTATCTATTCATTAAAAGTAAATGCAGTTGCGCCGACAGCAATAGTGTGTAGCAACAAGGCAGATATAACAACAGCATCCGGCTGTGCAATTTCAAACATCCCTCTAGTAGATATGCTAGAAAAACCAGCGTCGTTTATAATACATTCAGGAATGGATGTCAGAATCGATGCAGACAAAGCAATCGTGGAAATACTCTAACCTAACAGTTTAAATTTTTGAGCGTCAAAAATATTTTTTATCTCGGTGCTGGCATTTGACGGGCGAACTGACCACTGCGCGTTAAAGGTGGAATGACGATTAAAGTCCACGCACCGAGATTTTTAGTGCGAGAAGAATGTTGTTATTCGGCATTCATTGTAAGCTCAAGAAAATATTCCATATTTAGGTCACGTTTTGATGTGTTAGAATATTTAAAAGATCTTTCAAGACGGATGTTTCAAGCGAGTAGAATATGGATAATAAACCGTCATGTCTGGTTTTCATAAGACTACAGATTGATATATGACGATAGCTCCCTAGATTTGGTTTCATAATACTTTTATTAGGAACCAGGGATACAGAACATGTTTGGTAAATTTCTGTCCAGAATGCGGCGGTGAATTGGAATTCGATCCTGTTAGCAAGAATTTTATATGTAAGAGCTGCGGACTTTTTGCTCCAAGGGAAAAAATCGATGAGTTACGGGACAAGGCGGAAAACAAATTTGTGGATGAAAAAAGGCGAACACATGATGCTTATCTGGAATGGTGGCAGACCTCAAAGAAGGATAAACAGAAAGCAATGCGTTAAAAAAGATTGGATATAGAGGCCATGTAGAAACCATCACTATAATTACAAGATTTGTTAGTCTGTGCATATTATACGCTATACATCTAAACGACAAGTCTCTATTTTGTGTTTTACTGACCTTGATGTAACATGTTCTCCAAATAGTCGTTTTATGACTGAAATCATGGTTTCATCTTTGTTTCTCTCCTGATGGTAGAATAAGTTGGGTAACCAGACTTCATCTGTTTTCTATCCAGATTTACCATATGTTCTCCATATTGGTATGTATTCAAATCTAGATGGTATTACACTAAATGCATGCAGCTGTTCTCTAACTAGACTGTGATTATTACCTTCACTATCATAACCATTGTAGGCAACATTACTGATATTGGTAGGTAGAACTTCTTCTGATGTTCTTATGATTAGAGATTGAAAATCATTGTTGCCATGTCTTGCAACTGCTCGTCTTATTTTGAGAGTACATATAATTTGAGAAAGTAAGTAAATCTGCACTTAGTGATAACTTAAGATACTTATTACGCAGTTCGGCCTTATCTGTATAATAATGTGAAGCATTGGTTACTTACTTTGAATCCTGATGAGTCTATGCTTATGAATAGTCTGTTGATATAGATCAGTCAATATAAACGAGGAAATATCTTTCTTAGCCAAATTAGTACCATTTATTCTTGCAGCAAACTTTTGAAGAATGGTGTAATGTGGCATATATGATAAGCGGAGAGCTATTCTCAGATAATATGCTTCAACTAGCCAATCTACAAACATGCGATAAGTCTTTCCTTGGTACTGGCGGATCATCACCAACAATACCATAAGCTGACAGACGGTGAATATGTGATTGCTCTTTCAGTGAAGAAATATGGGTATTCGGGCATTTCTTAAGACATGTAACATGGTATTAGCTAATCTGACGTACCTTGACTCTCTCAATAGGTATATTGTATATACTCTTACAAAGCTTTGATGGTTTGTGTGAAAGAAGAGTGATTTCTACATAGCCGATATAGAGAAACAGATTGGCATTAGATAAATTTAGTTGAATTGGCCTTAATTGAGGATTATTGCCTTGCTGGACAGGTGCATTGTTTCCTTGTTAATAACAATATAATGTCGTCCGCACAGTAGCTAAACTATACTTCTGCGACCAGAACTCACTTCCGCATGAATGGTCTGTTTTTAGAGAACTGGCATAACAAACCTATGGAGAATCCCTGATGCTATATTGTAAATCTCCAAATTCTAACGCCAAAAATGTAATTTTCCTTCTATTCTTCGTAAGAGCCTTTAAATTGTGTATATTAGCATACAAACAACTCCTTCTCTTGATAGATAGATGAAATAGCAAACAGACGTTTAAATTTGGTTCATATGCTAACCATAACCACTAATAATAATCCTGCTGCCCATTTATCTTAAGTAAGGTCTCATCTACAAATATTTTCTCAACCTTTCGTGTTCATACCACAAATTTCTCTGTTATCCTAGAATATTTCTGCACCGACCAATTTCCAAATAGCTACATGTGTCCTCTTTTTAAGAGGTTCTAAAGATAAGATTTAGACACCAAACTATAACTTCGAGAATTAAAATACAAGTAAAGGCCATTTGCAATTATAGATGGGTCTGTCCTGATACGTTTAGAATATCCTTGAAACTATTAGGATATACATATATACTCAGCTTTAGGTTATGCTGTAACTATTTAGTGCTTAAGTTAACGGAGCCTGCCATTAATGCGTCATCCTTGTATAAAATATCCTTTTTCAAAGATACTATATGCTCTTCCTTTCTGGTTTTCAGAACAGTCATTAATTCTGTTTCTAGAATATTGGGTAATATGCGTATCTTGTTTACGACGATATCCCTCATCTGCTCTAAGTCTTTAGCACGAATTTTTAAAAGCAGATCAAAGGTACCATGCATTTCATGGATTTCTAAAACTTCGTCTAGCTGCGATAATCCGTCAATAGCTTCATCTGCCAGACCTGGTTCTACATTAATCCCCATGAAAGCCAGGTGGTCATATCCAAGAAGGTCATTATCTACAGAAATTGTAAATTTGTTAATAACACCCGCTGCAATTAATCGCCGAACTCTGATATGTACTGTTGCATCAGATATCCCGATCTGCTTGGCTATTTCTACAAATGGCGTTGATGAGTCTCTGCCTAAAATATCTATTATCTTGAGATTAACATCGTCCAATAGCCCATCGATCTCGTTAATCTGCACAGTGGATACATGACGTTGAGCTATAAATGCTTTTGCTATAGCGATAATATTCGAATGGCCTGACAGAAAAATTTTGAAATCGAAATTATTTAATCAGTCCAAAACCATATTTCAATATTTCTTGTGATGAATTGTTCTTTTATCTCGATCTACCACTTCTCTATTTTTATCGCGGATGTTTATAGGGATTAAGTCCTTATTCATTTTCAATTAAGGGAATAAAATATCTCCTGTTTAATGTGGAAAAGATATTGTTCCATGAAATGTCATTCACAGCAACAGGAAGAATTTTGGCGCCCTAAAAGAATGGAGGTTAGTATATTTCCCGGTTGCATGCTGAGTTGTCCGAAATTACCTATATCTGACACGATGTCACTTGCCGAAACCGGATGATAATATTATTATTCCCAAGTTATCCACTACTATTGTTTCCTTGTTTTCGTCAACTAAATCACCGTCAACTTGTAATAAATGCCACAGAAGCTCAAGTGTATATCACAGATCTTATTCTGGAGAGTACTTGTGCAAGAAGTGCTTTTTGCATTCTATAGAGGAAAAGACCGCCAGAACAATGTCCAGATCTTCTATGCTCCATTACAATGACAGAGTCGCAATCGGAGTTTCTGGTGGAAAAGACAGCTTAGCCTTATTATACATTATCAAGACTATCCTTGATAAACACCATCGTTCTAACCTTATTGCCATTACGATAGACGAAGGCATTAAAGGCTACCGAAATGAATCGCTGCAGATTGTGCAAGATTTCTGCGCAAAGCTCAAAGTAGAAAATAAAATTCTAACATACAAGGATCTGTTTGGAACAGACATGGACGAAGCGATGATATTGAGGCCTAGTGAAAAAAAAATGAGTTCATGCTCGATATGTGGTACTTTTCGTAGAAGAGCCCTTGACATAGCTGCAGAATCAGTAGGTGCAAATGTTGTCGCAACAGCGCATAACTTAGATGATCAGTTGCAAACTTTCATGATAAATTTTCTTGCGGGAGATGTTGAAAGGATTGGCTGGAGTTTTCCTGAACCCGTTCAGTATGGAAATAATAATTTAAAAAAGATAAAACCCTTAGCTGAAATTTACGAGCAGGAGATAGTATTCTATGCGTTACAGCGAGAAATTCCATTTCAGTCAGAAGAGTGTCCCTACATGAATGAGAGCATCAGGACGGAACTTCGCCAATTTCTGAACAAGCTTGAAAAAAACAGTCCAGGCATAAAATATAATGCATATAATTCAATGATAAAGATCTCCAAGGGAATTAAGTCTTCCCAAAAGATAGGTAAAGCTAATAAGTGTTCTAACTGCGGAAGAGATTCTACCGGAAATATCTGTTCAGTTTGTAAAATAATAGACGTCCTTAAGTTTAATGGCAATAAATAAGCTAACAATGCTGCTAGATTTAAAAAAAGTGAGTCTTTCCAAGCAATGCCAAATAATTCATCAAGGTTTTTTTGTATTGTTGACGGTAAATATCCTGGGCTTGCAAGAGAAGAAATTTCAGCACTCTTTAAAACATATGGATCCTCAAAAGTAGAGTACTATGGAGACAACATAGTAATCGCTGAAGGAAACTGTGATATTGGGAAAGTAGCACAACGAGTAGCATACACAAAATGCATCGCTCGGGAAATCCAAACTGAAGATGATTATTCGGTTCTAAGAGGCAAAACATTCTCTTGTTTTGGAACTAATGATACAAAAGAGCTTGAAAGAGTGGTAGAAGATATTAAGAAAAAAACAGGAGCAAAGGTATTTTTAAAAAACCCAGATTATCAAATAGCTATCATTTCTAAATCACCTTTTTTAACCAATCTGGTGGGCATTAGAATCCCACAGCCAAAGATCGATTGGGCAAATAGATTGGTGCTTGAAAGAAAATCCCTTCATCCGTCCATGTTGGAGCCGAGACTATGCAGAGCAATGGTTAACCTTGCCAAGGTAAAGGAGGGTGACACTGTAGTAGATCCGTTTTGCGGAACAGGAGGTATTTTAATTGAAGCACAGGAATTTAAAATAAGAACTTTAGGCTACGACATCTTAAAAAAAATGTGCAGGGGGGCAAAACAAAACCGACTTGAAAACATCGCTATTTGTAATTCTTCATATATGCCCTTGAAACCATTCACTGCCGACGCGATTATAACAGATATTCCGTACGGACGCTCCACTAAAATAATCAAAGGGCAGACAAGACAGCAGATGATCAAGGATTTCATCGATAACGCAAGAACAGTTGTTAAGAGGATAGTTATCATGTGTCAGAGAGAGGATGAAGACATAATAGTAAAATCAAAGTTAAACATGAAAATCGACATTTATCATCTATATCGACACAAGAGTTTAACTCGCAGCATAGCGACAATGACGGCATGGTAAACATGCGCTTGACATTCCTAGGAACGTCTGCTGCAGCTCCTACCCCTAAGCGGGGCTTGTCTTCTATTGCCCTTGTGCGTGATTGCGAATTGATATTATTCGACGCCGGAGAGGGCATGCAAAGAAATTTCATTAAGGCCGGTTTAGGTATGAACAAAAAAATGAAAATATTCATAACTCACATGCATGCCGACCATTGTGTCGGACTACTTGGACTCTTGCAAACGCTGTCTCTACAAGGAAGACAAAAATCCATAGAGATTTATGGTCAGTCGACATTGGCTGAATTTATTAAAGAAAATATACGAATAATAAATTTTGGTCTAACCTTCGATATTAATATTCATGTAATCAACGACGAAGGAGTCGTAGTAAAAGAGAAAGACTATGAAGTTGCTTGTTGTAATGCTTGCCATTCAGTTCCTGCATATTCATATTGTCTAAGAGAGTTTGACAGACCAGGAAAATTTAATATCAGCGAAGCCAAAAGATTAGGAATCCCAGAAGGCGACTTGTATCATAAGTTGCAGGCTGGTAATGATATTACGATAAACGGCAAAACGATAAAATCAAATCAGGTAATCGGATCTCCAAGAGCGGGAAGAAAGATTGGAATATCCGGTGACACAAGGCCAACAGATAAATTACAATCTTTTTTCAAAAACTGTGATCTGCTCGTTTTTGAATCGACATTTAGCCATGACAAATATCAAAAAGCAGTCGAAAGTTTTCATTCAACATCTAAAGAAGCAGCGTCCTTAGCAAAAGCATGTTCAGCTAAAAAACTATTCCTTACTCACTTTAGTACTAGATATGATGAGACGTCGAAGCTGGTAAACGAGGCAATTGAGATCCATGGAGACGTTGAAGCTGCTGAAGATCTGAAGGTAGTGGAAATTTCGTACGGAGACATCTTATAACGAGGTTGGATATTGAATAGATTCATGCTAATACTTATATAATTAAACCTCTAAATAATTAGAAGTTGAACCGCGTGAGATTAGCAATTTTCAGCAGTAGCCGATGCAGACATCATCATGAGGACTAACTTGTATTTGTTTAGGAAAATTATGTTTTTTTCGGAGATTTTTGTGGAGAATCTCTTCAATGAGACAAGAACAACAAAAGCCCATAAAGCCAAGAAAGGATTATGATTATAACAAGCCAATCGGCAGATGTGTAGTGTGCTACACCTTGTCTGATTGGCATTGTTATGATTGTAACAATGATTTCTGTGAGGTTCATTTCCAAGCTCATAAGCAAAAAAATCTATGCATAAATGCATCTGCATAATGTGATAATTTGAGACGATGACACAGCGTTCGATAAGTGGTTCATCACCGTATTAACATGGATTTCATCTTTTCATGTATTTACTGGTTTGATAACTTTTGCCTGAGGTGGGTGATAGACAATAATCAAAACACGTAAAGTTAATTAGAAGCTAAGCCAGCCTTTTTCTCTGGGTACATGAATGGATATTAATAAGAAAGGAGCTAAGGAAATCTTTGATAAGGTTATTTTCAGCGCGGAGGATAAAGTAATAACGGAAGAATCTGCAAAACAAATTTTAGGTTATTATGGTGTCAAGGTCCCGGGTTATGCTTTAGTTACGAATGCTGATGAATCTGTAAAGAAAGCAAAAGAACTTGGCTTTCCATTAGTAGGAAAAATTGTTTCTCCTCAGATCTTGCACAAGACTGATGTGAAAGGTGTCAAAGTCGGCTTAAACTCCGAATTAGAAATTCGGGAAACATTTGATGAAATGTACAATAGATTATCAGCACAGTTTAATGTTAAGGGTATGCTTATCGAAAAGATGGTTCCAAAAGGAGTTGCTGAATTAATCATTGGATTACAGAATGATCCGCAATTTGGTCCAGTTATTATGCTTGGTCTCGGCGGAATATACACCGAAATTTTCAAAGATATATCGTTCCGAGTTCTTCCTATAACTAAAGACGATGCGGTAGAAATGATCGAGAATCTGAAAGGTAAACAGATTTTGAAAGGTTTTAGAGGTTCCGAACCAGTCAATTTCGATGTATTAGGCGATGCACTTGTAAATATTGGAAATTTGGGGGTCGATATGGCAGCTTATTACGAAAGTATTGATTTCAATCCTGTTATTGTGTATCCTAATGACTATACTGTTGTGGACGCCAAGATAATTTTACGACAAAAGCCAGATCCAGATTCAATTTCAAAAGCCCGACCAGACTCTAGATATATGGACTTGTTCTTCAATGCCAAATCAATAGCCTTGATCGGTGCATCTCCTGAGCATGGAAAGGTAGGAAATTCTGTGTTTGAAAGCCTTGTAAAACATGATTATAAGGGTAAAGTTTTTCCCGTTAATGCAAAAGGTTATGCAGAGATTATGGGTATAAAGGCATTCAAAAGCCTTGATGACATTCAGGAGCAAATTGATGTTGTGGTAGTAACGGTCGATTTAAAATTTGTTCCAGATCTACTAAAGTCGTGTGGCAGAAAACTGATTCATAACATGGTAATTATCTCTGGTGGAGGAAAAGAACTCGGCGGAGAACGAGCAGCTATTGAACAGCAAATAAAAGAATTATCCAATCAATTAGATGTTAGGATCATTGGTCCTAACTGCATTGGGATGTTTAATGGAGAAAATAGACTAGACTGTGCATTCCAAGGCCATGAAAGAATGATTAGACCAAAGAAAGGAGATGTTGCCTTCTTGTCACAGAGTGGAACTGTGGGAATAGCATTTATGGAAACTTCGGATGCATTCGGTATGAGCAAAATGATTTCGTACGGAAATAGGTCGGACGTGGACGAAGCAGATATGATCTGGTATCTTTCAGAGGATCCTAAAACAAAAGTTATCGGACTTTATGTGGAAGGATTTGGAGATGGTCGCAAATTTATGAATGGTGCCAAAAAAGTAATAGAAGAAAGGAAGAAACCCATTGTTGTATTTAAGAACGGCAGGAGTACCAGCGGTGCTAAACAAGCAGCCTCACATACTGGTTCACTTGGTGGTTCGTACATGGTTGTTAAGGGTGCACTTGATCAATCAGGTATTATATCGGTGGATAGTTATGAAGAGCTTACCGGATCTTTGAAGGCCCTCACTTGGCAGCCAGTTCCCAAAGGAAACAGAATTGCAATGGTGACAAATGGTGCAGGTCCAATTATTGCCGCCATAGATCACTTTGAAAGACTTGGTTTGCAGATGGCAGAAATTGGGGATCAGACCAAGAAGTCACTCAGAGAACATTACCCACCGACATACATAGTTGGTAATCCGTGCGACATCACCGGCTCTGCCAACGCAGATGACTATAGATTTGCTATACAGGCATTTATGGAAGACCCAAATGTCGATATTATTATGCCATGGTTTGTATTTCAAGATGATCCGCTAGAGGAAACTATTGTCGATGTGCTTGCAAATTTCCAAAAACAAAAACAAAAACCTATACTAGCAGGCGCGATGGGAGGACCCTTTACTGAGAAGGTTTCTAGACGTATAGAAGATGCTAATGTGCCTGTATACTTCTCAGTGATAACTTGGGTAACGGCAGCCGCAAGCCTTGCCAAGTGGTCGAAGGTGACTAAACAATTTTAATGGACCCACTTACTTGTTAGTGAAATAGGCGAGGACCTATTACTATCACAGGTTCCAAAAGAAAACTTCTTATATTTTAATGGCGAAGCTTAATCGAAATGGAAAGTGCACAACAAAGCGAAGTTATAACAGTTACTCCCAAAGCTGCAGAAAAAGTTGCAGAGTTTATGAAGCAGGAAGGCAAAGATAACCTTCTTCTTAGAGTATATGTCTCAGGCGGAGGTTGCTCTGGTTTATCCTATGGGATGGGTTTTGAAGAGAAACCCGATGAGGATGATCATGTGATAGAACAAAAAGGTGTGAAAGTTTTAGTAGATAGTTATAGTCAGAGGTACCTAAAAGGAGCAAACATCGATTATATTGACAGCCTGATGGGTTCGGGTTTTAAAATCAACAATCCAAACGTGACAAAAAGCTGCTCTTGCGGACACTCTTTTAGTACTGAATAAAACAAACAACGCTAGACGCTTTGGTCTCTAGCTTTTAATTTTCCCCGACCAATGGTGTTTATCTAACAGATTGCATGGCCAGAAACTCTTATACGGGAAAAAACTACGGCCAGAGACCTCTTATTTTTAAGGCTTCGACCACTCTATTTACAGCTAGCAGTGTGCTCGCTTTACGCATATTGACACTGTATTTGTCATGTGTATCATAAATATCTGAAAAAGCTTTCGTAATGTTCTTGTCGAGTCGTTCATTGACTTCGTTTTCACTCCAGTAATCTCTTCTAAGGTTTTGTAGCCACTCGAAATAAGATACCGTCACACCTCCTCCATTCGCAAGGATATCCGGAATAACTAGAATCTCGTTCTTATACAAAGTCTCGTCAGCGTCGGGTGTTGTGGGGCCATTTGCAGCCTCCGCGATTATCTTTGCATTAATTTTTCCTGCATTCTTCTTTGTTATTTGGCTTTCGAGGGCTGCCGGTATCAATATTGTGCAGTCTGTTTCAATTACTTCTTCATTGTTGATAGATTTTGCCCCAGCGAATCCTACTACTGAACCTGTCTTTTCCTTGTGTTTTCTCAAAGCGCCAACCTGAAGACCATTTTTATTAAAGACTCCACCCCGTGAATCCGATACAGCCAATATCTTAGCTCCTTGTTCTTCTACTAATTGCGCCGCAAACTGGCCAGCATTGCCGAATCCTTGCACTGCCACTGTCGCGGTTTTCATGTTAATTTTCTTCTTCTTTGCAGCCTCTCTTACAGTAAAAGATAAACCCCTACCTGTTGCTTCATTTCTTCCAAGGGATCCTCCAATTGCTAGAGGTTTGCCTGTTATAAGTTCTGGCTGGACAAAATTTCCTTTAAGAGCAGAGTACGTATCCATGATCCATGCCATTTCTTTACCACCGGTATAAACGTCTGGAGCAGGAATGTCTGTATGTGGGCCTATAATATCTGCAATTGCGTATGCGTATCGCCTTGTCATACGTTCAATTTCGCCTTCTGCCATCTCTTTGGGGTTGCAGATGATACCCCCCTTGCCTCCACCATAAGGAATGTCTGCAATCGCACATTTCCAGGTCATCCACATAGAAAGTGCTTTAACTTCGTCAATAGTCACTTGCGGGTGATATCTAATACCCCCTTTAAAAGGGCCACGGGCGTCATTATGCTGTGATCTAAAACCAGTAAACACTTTGACTTCACCATTGTCCATCCTGATTGGAATTGAAACGGTAAGTACTCGCTTCGGATGCGCTAAAATTTCGTGCATGCCATTGTCAAGCTTTATCAATTTTGCAGCCTCATCCAGCTGTTTTAGAGCAACATCGAATGGATTTATGCTGGTCGTATTAGTAATCGATTCTGACATAACACAATCTGGAAAAATCAATGTATTTAAGTGTTGAATAGGTTAGTTGTATTGACGAGCGTCATCTATTCCAAGTAGCTTTTAGCTGGATCTCATTATCAGATAAAGCCTTCTGGTAGTCCAGGCAGAGGCAATGTTGGAAAACTAGCCTTTCATCCTTTCAGAAATCAACAAACGTAGTTGTTCATCGGTTTTACCTCTATAATCTATACCGAGTGAGCTAGATATCTGCTCTAGTTTCTCGCGTTCTGAACCAACTGGAGCAGTAATCTTTGGTCCCATAATATATGACTTTGGTTGTTCTGCCATTCTTGTTGCATTTTCCATTTCCCTTCTAAATAACTCTCGTGCCTTATCATATTCCCCGGCTGCCCTCCCCAATGTTCTTGATATTTCCGGTAATTTTTTTGAACCGAATAATAAAAACAAACCCATTAGTATTATGATTATCCATTCTGTTCCTCCTATGGCCATCTGCAATACCGGTAATGACAAAATATACTGTTGTACCATGGCATCAACCAAAATTAAAGATTTCCTCTTCTCCACATTCAGGCTAACCTTTTAGCCAAGGGATGAGTCTGTTACAAAGGCGAGACGTTATCATTTATGTCGTCGCAGTAGACTAATCCACGCAAAATTTCTTTTTAACAGAAAAATCCTTGTTAGTTAGTATAACAGATAAATTTGTGACTGTAAACGATTACATTGCGATGAACATTAAACTTATCTACGTTTTGCTTGACGGAATTGGTGATTTGCCACATCCTTCATTGAACAACTCGACACCCCTCAGTGCTGCATATACGCCTAACATGGATGCGCTGGCTAAGAACGGGTGCATGGGACAAGTAATAAGTGTTGGAACGGGAATTGCACCACAATCCGATATTGCTGTATTTAACATGCTTGGATACAATTTTAAAAATGGAAGCTATGTCGGCAGAGGAGTGATAGAATCGATTGGATCTAATATTCATTTTCGTGATGGAGATCTCGCATTAAGAGGTAACTTTGCAACTGTCGATGGTAATCTACAATTAGTTGACAGAAGAGCGGGTAGAACCATTAGCAACGAGGAAGCCCAAATGGTTTGCAAGACTTTAAGCGAAAAAATCAGCTTTACCGATAGCGATGCATCCGTGGTCGTTGAACCCACAGTTGGTCACCGTGTCACTGTGAGGTTCAGACACAATCGCATAAAGCTATCCGAGAAGATCACGAACACGGATCCGGCATATGACAGGGTTGATGGTATGGGAATAGCAAAACCAGTAGTTAGTAACATGCATATCGAAAAATCAAAAGCCCAAGAAAATACAGAAGAATCTGAAACCGCTGCGAGGTTGGTCAATGAATTCACAGAACAGGCCATAAAATGGCTAGAAGGACATCCTATAAACACTGCACGTATTAATGCAGGAAAAAAGCCTATGAATGCAATTCTTCTCCGTGACTCTGGCAATCGGTATCCAATAGTAACACCGATTGCAGAAAAGTATGGAACAGAAGTCGCTTGCCTTGTAGATATGCCTGTGGAAGTGGGAATTTCCAAGGTGTTAGGAATGTACGCATTCGATGCTGGTGACATAGATGACTACGAGAAGAAGGCAACTACTGCAGCCAAACTTATGGAAAAATTTAATATTCTATATGTTCATATCAAAGGTCCAGATGAATTTGGCCACGATGGGGATGCGAGCGGTAAAAAGAACAATATAGAAGAGATAGACAAACGTTTCTTTGGAAACCTAACAAATAGGTTAAAGGTAAATGATCCTACAATCGTTATTTCCGGCGATCATTCTACTCCTTGCATTCAGAAAGCTCATAGTGATGACCCTGTTCCCCTATTGGTATCTGGAAATAAAGCCTTGAAGGATAGTAGCGCTAGATTCACAGAATATTATGCTTCAAAAGGCAGATTGGGCCTAATAATGGGACAAGACGTACTAACTACCGCGATAAATGCTGTTACTAAATAGATTGAATGATATCATCAAGATAGCGGCTTGGAGATGAACAATTATAGACATGCGGACGTAACTTCATAACAATGGCCGTAACTATGATCACCGCCATAATTTTCCTACATTTTACAATACTAGTCCCTAGTATAATAGCCAATATAATCAGTAAAAGTGATTTTTGTAGAATAGTAGCAGGATGGGATGGCAGGCCAAAATATGCAAATTCAGGTCTGAACAATTATACACAATGGAATAGTTAGGACTTTTTAAGGACATATTTAAATATACAGTCTCACTTTGATTTTACTGTCAATATGCAGAATGTGCTCCTACTATTTTCTCTATTGAATTCACTAGAAGGAGGAGGTCAAAAGTAACATGAGGACAAAATTTGGTTTCACCCAGGGTCTTAACGTTGCAAGATTAGGACTAGATGAAACTCAGGTTATCACAGCTTGTCAAATTGCAGATAGAATGGATTATGACTCCATATGGGCTATGGATCATTCCAACGTTCCACAATGGAAAAATGCTGTAGTGAACGACGCGTGGATTATGCTGGCTGCGATCGGAGCACTCACCCAGAATGTGGAAGTAGGCACTTGTGTTACTGATGCCATAAGAAGACATCCATCGGCGATAGCGCTCTCTACAATCACACTAGATAGGGTAACAAAAGGTAGGGGTATGTTAGGAATAGGAGCTGGAGAAGCACAGAATGTTGTTGATTTTGGAATTGAATTTACCAAGCCTGTAACGAAATTCAAAGAACAATTAGAAGTAATACACAGGCTTTTTGAATCCGGTGCCGATAACCACGTCAGTTACGATGGAGAATTTTATAAACTAAATGATGCGAGTCTCCAAACTAAAAGTATACGCAAGCCTAGACCTCCTATATATATAGCTGCAGGTGCTCCAAAAACGCTTGAACTATGTGCACGATATGGCGACGGTTGGATTCCTATTGGTTATACACCGGAGTTGTTCAGAAATCATGTTAATGTGATAAAGGAAAATGCTAAAAAAATTGGCAGAGATATTTCAGGATTTCAGTTTGCTAATGACGTTGATGTTTACTTCTCGGACGATGGGGAAGAAGCATGGAATAAAATGAAGAATGCAGTAAAAGTTAGCCTATACAAACCAGAACTATTGAAAGTTCATAATATATTACAAGACTCTGAGTTTGATTTTCGTAGATACTTTACAGAATATGCAATGAACAAACCTGAACTCATGGAGCAAATGAAGAGAGCAGCGCTGAAAATACCTGATAGCGTTGCGAGAACGGCCATTGGTGTGGGCAAAGCCGATGATATAATTCAAATGCTAGAACGATTTATTCAAGCTGGCACAAATCATTTCATTATACGTTTTTGGGGAGAAGGTTACTTTAAGAACATTGAAATGTTCGGTAACAAAGTCATACCTTACTTTAGAGATCAGGAAAAAAAATGATCAAGTCTTAAGGTGTAAGCATCACTTGAGGAACATGAAATTGGTTTTTGATTTGGTTGTTTTCGTTTTTTTCCATTTAAATCAAAGAGAGGCTCTGCATCGAAACCCATTTTTTGAAGTGATGCAGCAAAATCAGTCGAGAATCCATGAAACGTGTAGATTTTTTTTGGATTACATGCTCCTACCACTTTGATAAGCTCATGGAAGTCGCAATGGTCGCTCAAAGGCATCGTATAATCCAAATCCATCATAAACTTGTATCGTCTATCAATAGCCCATCCACTAAAACCTATAGTTACTGCCCCGTATCTTTGTTTCATCAGCTTGACAAAATTGCTCCTACCAGTGTTTAGAGGTGCAATCATCAACCAAGGTCTATTCTTAGCAAGTAATCCCTCTTTTTCAGCTGTGGAAGATGTAATCATATGTTTTAGTGGCGCGCCCAACTCTATATAGACAGAGTTCATTTTATGAATGGAGTCATGTACGTAAATAGGATCCCAGTGACCAAAAAAAGCAGCCAAAAGTTGAGCCTTTCCTAGAGGGTAGCCCATCAAGAGAACTGGTACACCAAGGTTGTACATTTCTGAAATAATTCTATTAGTTTTATGAATGATTTCTGCCACGCCGGGAAACATATACTCAGGGCGACCGAATGTCGATTCTATTATTAGGATATCCGCAGAAGGGACATGAGCTGGTTTCATAAAGGCTCTTTCTCTAATTGAAATGTCTCCAGTGTAAAACAAATCATTCCCTATTAACAATCCTCTCGAACCTAATATATGTCCGGTATCGATGAGCTGAAATCCATCATAATTCTCGATCACATCGTTTATTTTGTATCCCCTAGCTTGAGCAATCAGTGAAGTTGCTTTTGACACAAGGGTCTTATTGTTGATATTATTTGTCGATGTCTTCTTACACAAGTGATCTGTATGTGCATGAGAAACGAAAGTCCAGTCACAACAATGATTTGATCTGCTAGGATCAAGAGAAATCGTCATACCGTTGTTATCTACAATAATTCCAGATTTAGAAAATCTCACACGCGCTGTCACATCGTTATCTGTATTCCTAAATACGACTCGTATTTGAATATTGATAGTAAGAAAGACAAATTCGGACAGCTGTCTTTTTAGGTTTTTTGAGCGACGACCAGTAAGTAATTACAAAGATGAACTCTCTATTCAGATACAGCAACACGAAGCTCGAATATTATAGTAGAAGGTATGGTAGGCAATGATAAAGCAGGCCCCAATTAAATAATCTATTACAACTTTCGACCAAATATTGCTATTGTTAAGGTCGATTATGACTCGATCGATCTAGTCTAAAGCACAGATCGAGTTTGCTTACTGCGATAAATATTTTTAAGAATGAATTTATCCATACAATAAATTGTCTGTGGTAAACCTTGGAATTCTAATTTCAGGTAGAGGAAGCAACATGAAAGCTATATTATCAGCAGTAAAAGCAGGTAAAATTAAGAATGTGAAACCTTCAATAGTCGTTTCAAATAATCCTAATGCTCCAGGGTTGAAAGTTGCCTCGGAAAGGTTTAAAATTCCTATCAAAGTGGTACCAAGTAACGCTACCAAAGGTTGGGATTACGACCAACGGATTGTTTCAGTTTTAAGTGAGCATGGGGTTACCCCTGAATCTGGATTGATTTGTTTAGCAGGCTTTATGCGCATTATTAGTCCTGAATTTGTAAGACTTTACAAGAGGAGAATTATGAATATCCATCCTGGTCTTCTTCCATCGTTTGCTGGACTTCATGCTCAAAAACAGGCTATAGAGTATGGTGTCAAAGTAACGGGATGTACAGTCCATTTTGTAGATGAAGGAGTTGATTCTGGACCTATAATATTACAAAAGGCTGTAGATGTGTTCGACTGGGATAGCGAAGAAACTCTTTCTTCAAGAATTCTGAAAGAGGAGCATAAGTTGTATCCTCGAACTGTAAAATTATTCGTTGAGGGTAAAATAGAGGTGAAGGGACGTAAAGTGTTCATTCAGAATTAGTCTGATGATCACTCCTCTGAGCAAGGATTTTCTGTTAGATACCCTCAATATACACTACAATACAAGATAAGTAAATGCTAAAACAAAAAATAGTACTCGTATTCTTATGATGACAGTTGACAGGACGTATAATGGATGGTCAGCTAGTGGCCATGTATGCAAGATCTCAAGTTAAAAAAGCAGTAGATAAATTGAAAGTTTTTGGGCCTATACCATGTCTTGCCACAGTTCTGGTTGGCGAAGATCCTGCTTCAGCTACCTACATTAAAAATAAACAAAAGGCTGCTAATGAGGTTGGAATTATTACAAGCGACTATAGATTATCTTCTAATTCAACCCAGAGAGAGCTGCTAGAACTTATTGATTTGTTAAACCAAGACAAT
>DATDFS010000164.1:0-5305 GCA_036522495.1 Nitrososphaeraceae archaeon
ATATAGTTGCCGTCTTTACTTCCTGCTATTTTATAGTCTATCAGCTGCCTTGGCAAGTCAATCGTGAATTTTCCTTCTTTTGCGGGTTCAATGGTTACGACAAGTTTGGCAGCCTCCTTTTGTGGGACAATGCTTACTACCTTAGCATTAGTATTATTGTACTTGATTTGATAATTATTTCCCTCTATCTTTACATTTGTCATGTTCTTGATGTTATTTACAAGAGTAGCATTCTGAGCATATACTAATTGCCCTGATACAGTGTTAGACATGATTAATAGAATGGCTATGACTATAACTGCCAATGCAGTATTTGACATGGTTATTATATTCTTATGGCTATTTTTGTTTCGTAGCAAAGAATCCATTTTTTTATCACATTACTACTGCTATCAAGATTATTTCTATCTTACCATCCTATTGGATGTATCTTAAATCGCTTTCAGAGAAGGTGGTTAGCAAGCAATATTATAATTAGCCCCTCTATTCTTCAGATGAAACCCTAATAGAAAAGATACTGAACCCAATCAACGAAATCAGCTTGCTAAGAAACAAGCATAGAGAAATACACTCCTTTAATCACGGCAACACGGGCAAATCCTGCACTTTACTGCGTCTTTGATGTACACACGCTTAGGTGAAGGCGATTTGATTTCTTCACGCCAAATAGGACGTTGAATTGCGGTTAATGATTTGATTTCAAAACAGGTTTCAATTGTATCATCTTGGCTATATATTCAACACATTGTGGGGCTAGGTTATGACAGTGAATATGCAAATATTGTAAACCATAGCAAAGAAACTGTTAATTTAATGTGATATGAAATCCGTTCCATTACCTTCAATGGGAGTTGGCCATGTGATGATCTCATTTTTCCCTTCAATAGGTAGGTAAGTATTGACGTAGAACAATTGAGCCAGTCTCTGTGGCTTCCTGGCTGCGACTCCCGTGATCATTTGGTATATTTTATACACTATTCAAAATAGAATTTTCTTCTTTTATGAGTCGCTCGTAGGTGTGGTGTATTGGCTCTTCTTATTAATTCCGCTCAGTCTAAACCATGTCTTCTTTTTATTTATGTGGATATTTCCTTGTCTTGGTCCAGATTCTATTGTCTTTATGCATGACCTTTTTGGTAATGTCTTGATGTTTCTTATTCCAATGCTCAAGGAAATGATTGATTTTTGGATGGAGATAACTGGGACAGGACTGACCATGGAGTTTGGCAATCTTACCCATTTCTCGGCCAAGTTTGACACAACTCCAACATCCTATAAGAGGAATTAAAGGAGCAATATAGTAACCTGCATGCCTCCCATTATAACCCCATGCTTCACCTACAATACAATATTTTGAGTCATGGGCAAGTGTCCTCAGATCTTGCTGGTCGAGTCCAGTTCTTAATTTTCTTGCCCATGCAGGACATACCTGCTCAAAGGATAATGGTGGTAGTGCTAGTTCCTTCTCCGATCCGTGACCTTGTAACATCAAATTATAATGAAAAACATTTGCTTTAATATTGATCATTCATCTTACAAGATGATATATATATGACTAATAGTAAATCTACTTTCATTCGTCAGGCTATTATTTCCTACATAATGATTCAGTCATATAGATAGATACAAGACCTGTTTTGATAGGATCTAAAAATGCTAATAGCACATCTAGGTAAACACACATACTGTGTTATTCAATATGAAAGATGAAAGAAAATGGCTACCTCAGACTTTATCCGAATGAGAGATATAGAGTTAAACAACGGTTGTGGCCTCAAAAGGACATTCAACCAGTTGCGTCCATCCTTTTCCCTTGCTCTATCGGGAGCCATAAAAGGAAAGCGACATGTCTTTGAGAGCTAATCGGATATTATTATTATTTTTGATCAGGTTCGGATAATGCTCCAACTATTTTTGTGTTTATAAAGTTCTGAAAAGGGATTGAAACACCTATCTTCCTCTAATCTTTTCCATCTTTCAATTATTATTCCTCTCAAAATTTCTTATCCACTGGGTATAGCCTTTCTTTGCCTGTACTATCTTGGCCAAGGGTTTCCCTAGGTTTGACTCCTTTAAGATAATCTTCATTTATCTGCTTTTGATATCGCCTTAATTTGTTGTTCTTTGGCAGTATTAAATTTACTCTCATAGAACACATGAGCTTTGCATTAAAAAATCCTTCTTCAAATATCAGTGGCTGCGGCTTTTGCAACTACTTCCGAAAGTGCTGGGTGAATGTGGATGGTTTTTGTAATATTGTCAATTGTACCGCCATTATTATTAGCATCAGCCTTCATAGCTACCAAAACTTCATGAATAAGAATTGATGCTTGACTTCCAATTATATGACATCCAAGTATTTTCTTGTTTTTCTTATCCACAAGGAACTTTACAAAACCGTCTCGGTCTTCAAGAACTTGTCCCATTGCAGTGTCTATGTAAGGATACACAGACTTGTGATATTTTATTATACTCTCAGAATTATTGTTATTTTTATTTTTTTCCTGTTCTTTTATTAACTCTTGCTCTGTAAATCCTACTCCGGCAACTTGGGGTGAGCTAAAAATCGCGTGTGGCATTGCATAGTAATTTATTGGAACCATGCTATCTGGATGTAGTAGATTATAGTAAGCATATTGAGCTTCATTATTTGCGTTATGTTTGAATAGGTAGCGTCCGATCGCATCACCAAACGCGAATATTCCTCTAACATTAGTTTCAAGATGTCTGTCTACTATGATGAAACCTCTATTGTTAATCTTTACACCAGTTTTTCCTAGGTCAAGTGTATCAGAATTTGGAACCCTTCCTGCTGCAATAAGAAGTTGGTCTGAATCAAGTTCTATTGATTTTCCTGAAGTGTTTTTCGCTAGGACATGAAATTGACTACTACTATCACTATCGCCATCTTCATTTGATACATATTCTATCTCATACTCTAGATACACGTTATATTTTTTGGAAAATATTTCTGTGAATTTCTTCGAAATCTCTTCATCTTCATCAGGAATTAAAACGCCTCGACGCTGTATGATATTGATCTTTGTTCCAAGAGCACCAAAAAAGTGAGCCAACTCACAAGCTATGTATCCACCGCCTATAATGGTAAGTACTTTCGGCTGGCTCTTAAGACGTAAAGCTTCATCGCTAGTAATATAACCACATCCTTTAAGACCATTTATTTCTGGAATTCTTGGTCGGGTACCGGTAGCAATCAATATTTTATCTGCAGTTAATGTTTCAGTCCCTACTGAGATTGTTTTTTCTCCTACAAATTTGCATTCCTTTGCAAAGAGTTTGGGATTTTCTATACCTTCAAGGGCGGCTCTAATTTCATCTGATTTGGAATCTGTTATACCATTAACTCGTTCAACGATCGCTCGAAAATCAACAGAAAACCCATCAACCTTTAATCCAAAAAGATGCGCACGCTTTATAGCTTCAGCCACATCAGCGCTGTGTATGAGTAACTTGGATGGTATGCAACCTCTATTAAGACAAGTTCCGCCCATTCTGTTCTTTTCAATAACTGCCACTTTAAGTCCATGTTGGAATGCCGCGTTAGCAACATCTAATCCAGAACCACTGCCTATGACTATTAGATCAAATTTCTGCAATTTAAGAACCTTCTGTCATAGATGAAATTTAATTCTACTATATTTAATGAGAGTCTTTATCCTTTAAGTTCCATTAAGTTATTATCAACAAATATGATCTAATTCATATGCGGGGGTGTTCCATTACATTGAATGTATCAGAAATAGTAGACGGTTTATACGTAAATTGAGAGGTGATTTCTTTTTGGGAATCCAGTCCTGACAATGGGATTAATTTTAGGATGCCAATTTGAAGGCGTGGTTTTTTTCTCTTATACCATTTCGCATCTAATTTAGGCATTTTATTAAAATCCTAATAAACGCCTGAATATTAATTATGCTCCAACCTATTGTTCCCAAGATAATGAAGGCATTAATTAACGTCGAGAACAGGATTTTGGGGAAGATAGCGGATCATGTAATTGTAAAGAAAATAAGGCATAACTTGGATGTTGAAGATTTGCTTTCCACTACAATAGATCGTCGCTCACGATTCATACAGAGGCTAGAATTTATGAGCTACTTTGATCTTCATACAGAGTGTAAAGCTTGTCGCGAGGGACATCACTATGGTTGCTCAAGTAAAGGTAGGACAAACATTGACAGTAGCATCGTGAACCTAATCTGTACTTGCAGAAGCTGCAAGAAACAGGCTGCTGGCGCTGGGGTGCTAGACTTCCAATGACCACATCCGGGTCGACATTTACTGAAGACGAATACAAGACAAGGACATATGAGGATCTTTCATAAGAGTTTCAAAAATTATACTCCTAGGTAGTAAGAGCGCATCAGCTCATACCCCAGATGTATACCGTCTGACCTTTGCAGGCTAATTATCGCATAAAGAAGCAATATTAAAGATAGCAAACGATCACAAACACCTTCCAGGGTTCAGTGATAGAAACGTTCGAAGATAGGAAGATAGCTGCCGTCATATAATCCAAATATACCTCACCGAGTTAGGACGCCACGGCCTAAAAATAGTGCTACTATATCTGTCGACAATCCAAAGTTAAGTGTCAGTGAACATAAACAAAATGAGCTAATAGATGAATCTCTATCTGCGCATATCGAAACCTCTTCATCTACATTATATGGTAAACATATAGTAGTCTATACAGATAGATGGATGGATGGATGGATGGAGGTACTTGGTATCATCCTAAAGCATGTGCTACTTTAGGTCTTAAACATACATTACATTCATTCATGTTTATGATGCACAATGCAGTAAAATCGCAACTTAATTAGTATAATTAATGAATTGATAGGAGGTGGGAATCCTTAACTTAACAGGACCCCTTCAAAATATATTGGAATTACAAGATTAAAGATATCCTCTTAAATGACATTTGACTTTTGCCTGAGCCTCCAGGACCAACAATTGGTGCTTTAGAAGGGAGCCTTCAGTTTGTCTTTTATAATTCGATTAATGTAGTTCTGCCTGCCAGCAAAACTGTTTTTCTCCTTTGAATATTTGACTTTGAGTTTGTAAGGAGAAACGCCCGATGATGTAAATGGAAAGATGCAGAGTTCTTTTTTATCGCGGTATTATCAGCAACGATAGGAGCACCTATTACATTATCAGTACCCTTGGCTACAGGTCAAGCTAGAAGGGTAGGAGGAAGTACTTCCTCTTAAGAATTCTTATGAATTCAGTCTACATTTTCTGGCATCAAATAAACAAAGAGCAGCTTAAAGTATAGTAT
>DATDFS010000165.1:0-3700 GCA_036522495.1 Nitrososphaeraceae archaeon
AATACCAAGTTTCATACTGCCAGCGCTCATGCTAATAGCAATATCAATAGGGGCTAAATTCCTGACTGTTTATCTCTCTTCTAGATCACAAGGCTACCATACCAAAGCGTCCCTGAAAGCCGCGTTTGGACTCTCATCATCCGGAGGAGAATTAGCGCTAGTCGTTGCTAAAGGAGGAGTTGATGTTGGAACTACGAGTTCTTTTGTGCTGCCAATGGTTGGAGCTATGACAATAATTACAACTTTCCTTACACCTTATTTGATAAAGCTAGGTTGGAAAGTTGTAGAAAAAAAAGGAAATAAGAATAAAGAACCTGAATCGGATTAAAAAGAAATAATAAGTAAATTCAAAACTGCCTTTTGAATTTCTTTACGGTTTAGCTATCAACAATTTCTTCTATAGTTTCTTCTTTGCCATCACGTCTATGCCTGCCTAGTTGTTCAACACAGATGGTAAAACCTACATGTGCGCAATCATCAGATTTACAATTGTTACAATACGGTATACCTGATGATAATTTTACTTCAACCTCCTTTGCTAGGGATGTATCATAAAGCACTGTGTGTTCATCGTTAACAAATTTAATTAATACAAGCGCATTATCTGACTTAAGCGATCTCTTATCAGAGGATCCCATCCACTGCATGAATGCTTCTGTCCCATCTTCTATTGTCTCACACTTGTGTAACTGCTTGTTGTAATCAGGAGGTTCATTTGGGTCAGTACTTTGGTCTTCACCTGAACTATGAGGATTTTTTTTCAAATGTATTGCCTTTTTTCTGTTCTATTATGAGACACATATTGTATTTTAATATATTGTCCGAAAGTCATGAGATTTAGCTTCAAGGCATTAGAACTAAATTCTAAGATTATTATTTGTCCGTACCAGCTTAAAAGGAGCCTATGAAGGTAAGCGTCTATTTCTGCAAGGAGCCTGATGTTCAAGAAGGAATATTAAGAGACGATAGATTGAGCCGACAGGCACTTGATACCATATATGATCTGGTCTGGGAATGCGAATTCAAGAATATTCTAAATGTTGGGAGGATTTGGCTCAAATTTAATGCAGAGCAACAAAAACCATTTGGAATACCCTTGAGAAAAAAGAGGAGTCACAGCAAGATTGCTCCAGGAGACATCATTCGTATTGCGGAAGACTTTTTCCTAGTTCATGAAATAGGTGCTAAAAAAATAAGCGTTAGGGACTAATTTATTTCTAAAAATTTAAAAAATTCTTTACAAGTTTTTGCTGCAATTTCATTTTTTTCTCAGCCTGGCCCAGAGAGTGTTAGGCTGGGATCGTATTTGTATCCACTTGCAAGAGCTGATGAAGTAAAGTCAATATATAGCACTTGCTCTGCCGGATTGAAAGATGTGCCCATTGTAGCATCTGTAACCTGCTGCACTGTAAGGTCATCATTCCAGACTCGTACTTCATCAACTTCTCCTGTAAAGAAGTTTCCTGGAGGAGTAACTCTGGAATTAGCTCCAATTCTCACAGGTTTTGTTCCGGAAGATTCTGGTGAAGAACCTAATGTTGATTTTGTTGCTACCTGAACACCATCTACATATAATATGATACTAGAACCACCAAATGTTACTACGGCATAGTGCCATTTACCATCATTAAATGAATTAAGAGAAGTGACATATTGATCAGCCCCAGTACTTGTTTCAAATCCAGCTTTCACCTTCTCAGTGCTAGTCATCCATATCCCATAGTTCAAATTCTGACCAGAACTATCGCTACCTGCACCACCTTTGTTTACTATAAAGGCATCAGAAGCAAAGTTTGAGGATGTCTTAAACCATGCCGCCACACTGAACTGAGATAGCTGTAATGAACTAGAGCTTAATACATCATTGTAGTTGGAGCCGGTCAAAACGTAGCTTGGACTGTAATGATAGGCGCCAGTTGAAACGGTTGATGAACCGACGTAAAGTAATGGCTCAGCAATATTGTCTTTATCACCTGTAAAGTAGCCATGACCATTGCCATCACACGTCGTTGCGGGAGAGGATCCTAGATTTCTAAGAGCATTCCGGACATCTGAGGGGCTTGCGCCCGGATTCTCAGATTTGTACAATGCAGCAGCTCCAGTAACATGAGGAGTAGAAGCACTCGTACCACTAAACGAATTAGTATACGAATTTGCCCTTGCAGTTGTTTTAATGAGGACTCCTGGCGCAGCAATATCAATCACCGATCCAAAATTACTAAAATCAGCCAAGGTATCATCGCTTCCTGCCGTTGTACCAACTGACATACCGCCACACTTTCCATCAGTATCAACTGTTGCAGAAACTGCAATAACCTCGGGGTAGCTTGCAGGAATTACTGAAGATGCGTCCTTACCATCATTCCCTCCCGCTGCGGCATAAGTTACTCCTGCTGCTACAGAGTTAATAATTGCAGAATGAAGTGCTGTATTAGAACCCTCGGCTCCAAAGCTCAAATTTACAGTGTCTATCTCGTTGGCATGTTGTGTGACATAATCAATCCCTTCTATTATATCGGAAATAAATCCATTGCCGTTACTATCAAGAACCTTAATTGACCACAATCTGGCTCCGGGAGCCATACCAACTACACCTTGTGAATCATCTTTTGCCGCAGCAATGCCTGCCACAGATGTACCATGGCCATTATCATCGTTGCCGCTAGTTGTACCCGAAACAAACGTTACTTGTCTGTAGACATTGAGGTCTGGATGAGTTAGATCGATTCCGGTGTCAAGAATTCCAATGTCAACATTTACAGAACCGCTTCCGTCCCCCGATTTAGTGGAGCTAAGATCACCATCTACTCTGTTTATCCCGGTTGGTAAACTTTGTGCAAACGCTTTCATTTTTATATCAGGTTCAACATAAGCCACGTCGGGAATTTTTAAAATTGCCTCAAGTGCTATTTGATTAGGAACTTTGATTGCAAAGCCATCCAGAGCATTTTCATAAATATGTCTTATTGCAGCTCCTTGATTTGTTGCTTCATTGGCCAGCGACTTTATTGAACTTGTTGAGAGTTGGTTATTATTTTTTAGTACCACAATATACTGATTTGGAATTTTTTCTCCCTTAACATCCCTCAACTTTTTTGTGATATCGGTTGGGCTAATATTGAGCCCATTAATTTTTTCTTGTAATGAAGAAATACTCGCTGGTTTTCCTTCTGCACGAAACAAGGTATTCTGGGATATTGAACTTGAAATGATGTTAGAAAATAAGAATAATAATAAAATGCCTGTCAAAAGCGTAGCTCGTGAATTGGAATCACGCTGAAATCTTGATGTCCTGCCCATAGTTCCAGTACCCCTCCACCTTGATCATATTATGATATAAACATTCAATTCGGCAGCAGAGATAAATCATAAGTTTTCAAGCTCAAAATACTAATTTACCTAATCAGGACAGAACAGCGCATAGGTATAACTAGAACTTCACCCAAGAATGTCAATTTTATTAATTAATTGCCAAGCCAATCTAGCCTGGGCAGGGTGTAATACCTTTTGCAGCTGTTCTTTGAGAGCATTAATATGTCCTGTCCACAATATATGAGATAGTGATAAAGGCCAAGTGCGGTCACTTAGTTGAAAAAAAATATGTAGATGTACATGACGGATTGTGTAGAAAATGTCATTCTAATTTTTCATTTATACTAGATCTAGTTTCAAAAGGAGGCGATGATGCGTTGGTACAGTA
>DATDFS010000166.1:0-10075 GCA_036522495.1 Nitrososphaeraceae archaeon
ATAGAACCGAATGCTTTGATGACTATTTTCCTTGCAGAAAGAAGGATTGTAAATTATTACATGTATGGAATTGATTAAATCTATTCATAGGTTATCATAACATACAATTACAAATCGTTAACTGAAGAGCCGACATTGCAAAAAAGGTAAAGAATACAGAACAAGATGCTGAAGGAAAACCAAGCTCTGAAACATTAAACAAGGTTAAAGTCAAAACAGAAGATGCATTAACTTAGGGATCTCAACTCTCCTATTCCTTATTAAGACATAACGATGAACATGGCAGCATCCTGTGATGGCAAGACATGCAAGCGTAGATGTAGGTTATTAATGTCTTGTAGCAATTTAGTTTGACACATTCGATCGGCTCTTCGCTGTGAATCAATTATGTAGTTCTTCCTGTTCATAACAGTACGCAGTCATAACAAAAGATCTTCTTTCATACAACCAAATCCTCGTATTATTAGGTAGTTCCTTTGGAGTATCGAATTCTGAAGTTCTACTTGTCCAATGTGTACTGAAGGTGGATTCGTGTTTGTTAGCAACTTCTACTCTTCTAACAAGGCTAGCCCTTCAGAGTCTCATCAAAACATATCTATCACTTTGGGCAAGAGGCTTTAAACCCAAAAATGTGAGATGATCTAACTAACCCTTGATGGTCCCCTATGTTCCTTATGTTCTAATTTCATGTGTTCTTCTTTCTCTGGATGGGTAGCAAAAGTCATACCGCATAATTCGCACTTTACATCTTTGTTTGTAGTTGGTGTCGACGTTTCAAATACTGAAACCAATTTGAATATTTGTGTGTTTACGTGCATTAGAATCTAGATGAGCTTTACTAAAGTTGAATTAGCCAACACACAAGTCTCCTGTGGCTAGGTCACGACATATATTATCATTAAGCATTCGTTGGAAAAAGAAAATAGCAACCGTCGATATATTTCTAAGTGCCTAAAAAGTGCTCTATCTGTTCAGTCATTTTAGAAATTGATATTGGTTTTGATATAAATAGAAATTTATTCGAGGAGTCTTTGAACAAATTTTTCCATTTAGAAATGATGGGTTCTGACGCTGAAAAAAAGCATACTTTAACTTTATCATCTTCTTTTTTCATTCTATTGAAAAGTTCGATACCATCCATTCGTGGCATTTTAATGTCTAAAATTAACAACTGATATAATCCAGTTTTAAAGTTCTGCAATGCTAAGATAGGATCCGTGTAACAATCAACTGCAAAGCCCCTACGTTCTAGTTCGGTCGCAACAAGATATACTACATCTGGTTCATCATCAACAAGCAATGCCCTACTTTTTTTGATATTAGCAGTCGTGTTGAATCATCTTCGACGTCTGCACATAGTTTACATATATAATAAAGCTTGTAAATCAAATGGATGGAAAAGCCTTTTTCATTCTCGAATCAAATAGCAGTTCTGCTACTGAAATTTAGAGGGGATGATTATTTCTTTCATATTATTCTTTGATTTTTACTACTAAGGGTAGGATGATGGTAAATGTCGCTCCTTTACCATCAGTATTATTAGTAGCATATAGTATTCCATCATGTGCTTCTATTATATTCTTACAGATATACAGACTTAATCCTGTTCCCTTATGAGACTTGGTAGCAAATTTTGAAAACAGTCTTGGCAATATTTCAGGATGTATTCCTAGACCTGTGTCTTTGATGGAAATGATTGCGTATTGTTGTTTTTGCTTTTGCTCTCGTTGTCCTCCTTTCTCTATACGTTCTCCTAGTTGTTGTAGTTGTGGTTGTAGTACTTGTTCTTTTTCTACTGTAACTATTACACTTCCATCAGAGTCAGTAAACTTTAATGCATTATCAAAAATATTGTAGATAACCTGGGTTAACCTTTCTTCATCAGCTTCTACAAAGAAGGTATTATCTTCTTTATTTACTTTTGATTCAAGGACCAATTTTCGTCCCATTGTTTTGCCATCTGTATCATTATCATTATCGCTACCACTACCATCACCACCATCATCACCATTAACGTTTGAAATTAATCCTGTTATATCCTGTATTTTATGCTGCTCTACTCTTTTTACATAATCTTTTATAATTTTAGTCATGAGCGAGTTTAGGTTTAATGATTTCTTGTTTAGCTGAAAGTTGTTGCTTTCAATTTTTGCAACATCCAAGATATCTGATGCTAATTTCTGAAGCCTCTCCGAGTTGCGAACAATTCCCATGATTGCTTGCTTTTTCTTACCATCTGATTCCTCTTCTAATAGCAACTCTGCATAGCCTAAAATAGGTTGGATAGGTGTTTTCAATTCATGTGCTGCTATATTGATAAATTCTCGTTGTATTGCATTTGCATCCTCCACTTTTTTATAAGCTACTTTGAGTTGGTTGTATAACTGATTTTGCTTTGAAAGATTTTCAAATATTGCAAAGTAGGATGCTATAGTTGATTTGCTATTAGAATAAGTTGATAGACCTATTGTATCATGTAACTCATCTTTTGTGCCATCTTTTATCTCCATTGCCAATGAATTCTGTTTGTCTACTACAAGTATTTTGGCATTGATTGACGAGCTTGGAGCGATATCCTGTATATCTATATTAGAATTTGTATTATTCGTATTGATATTGGTATTGGTACTTTTACCTGCATTATTTTTTTGGTATGGATGTAGTTGTTGTCCTTGTTCTTGATGTTGATACCTTTGCTCTTCCTGTTGATTTTTTAGTTTAAATACTAGCTCTTCAATGTCTTTATCTATAGGAGTTAAAATCTTAATACTAACTCCCTGCATTGACAAATTGGTTAGGATTTGGGTAATACCTAGTTGTCTTTCCTGCAAAAGAAATGTGTTAACTGTTGAAAATATCATAAGAACTTCGTCCTTTGCTGACTTCAAAAGCCTATATTCTGTTTCTAGTGCTTCTTTAGGATTAACAATAATCTCTATACTCTCTGGCTTTATTCCTTCTTCGATTTCTTTTAATCTAACCTCAAAAGTAATTGCTTTATTCCAGAGGGTATCAAATACAAACGATTGCTGTTCTACAATCTCCTTAGCATTACTATAGATAAGTTGAGCAACAGGTTTTGCTTCTTGCAAAGCTGAAGTCCCTATGTATTCTCCTTTTCCTCCGCCTATTCTATTTCTACTCACTTCGAAATTGCCTTTAACTCCGTTTAGATGACGAAGTTCTGCAAATTTAGATAATTCTTTACAATAATACAAATTCTCATTAGTTATTTGAGTGATATATCTAAAATTGACCCCTCTATTTTTGGCCTTTAATCTCTCATTTTTTATTGCATCAACACCAATCATAACAGAGGGCCCTGTAGAATCTATACAAGCGTCTATTGCAGTATCAGAGTTAGATACGAAATCTAGAACTGCTTTGGTTGCCTTCTCAATACCATAAAATATTTGAGTATTTTCACTATTAGTATTGCTGCTACTAATATTATTACCTTTTTTATTTGATTCTCCAAAGATATTATCATTGCTGACGCATTTGTCTGCATCTCCAATGCAGTCTTTATATGGAATAGTTAGTCATCTAGCCCCACCATTTCAATGATATACAATCTAGCAGGACTGGCAATCGTCATTGACCTAGTATACGTGACAGGATACTTAAATGCTTTCGGAATATGGCACGTAAATTGATTCATTATATCATTAACAACATAATATATTCAGCATTCTTGTGAAATTAGAAGCATACCTTGACTAGTATATTTAATGTAAGGTGTTTTCTCATTATTATAAGGAGATGCAGAAGCAAAAATGGATACTGAAAAAGATCATGCTGAAGGAAAACCAAGCTCTGAAACATTAAACAAGGCCAAGGTAAAAACAGGAAGGGCATTAACTTGATCTAGAAAATTTCCATTTTTTATGTAAGAATTGAAAAGAGGTTAAAATATATAATGTCATAAGAATTGAAAAATGTGTCCTAGTGCTTAAGTTAACGGAGCCGTTATCAAACGCTAAAGCTAAATAACGAAAACACCATAACCCTTCTACATACGTGGACAGAATGCCACTGAACCCGAACAACATTATAATAACATTGCTTTATTTGAAGTTTTCAATTTGCTCAAACAATGTAGTGAATGGCTATCGATTACTGGGTGGAATAATTAAGTCATATTTGGTGCGCATTCCACCGGATTCAGAACAACGGTTACACAATATTTCACATGAATCATGTTGTCTACATCATCATTTGGCTCACATATTGAGTCAAATTTGATTCACACCACCGCGGGCCCATCAAAAACTTGCTCCTTTATTTATGCTCTTATACCAGATTGACGGCTCTGTTCACTTAACGATTTGTAATTGTATGTTATGATAACCTATGAATAGATTTAATCAATTCCATACATGTAATAATTTACAATCCTTCTTTCTGCAAGGAAAATAGTCATCAAAGCATTCGGTTCTATATCTTATCATGTACTGCATTGTTCTTTCTTTCTATAATATAATGCTCTTCTCATAAGGGGAATGGATATGATGCAGATGCGATCTTAAAAACTTGCAAGCTTGTGGATAGATACCAAGTACCTCCATCCATCTGTGGAAACTGGATGTTGATGACCATGAATCCCAACTAAGCTTGAAATAAATCACTCAAATAGGAGCATATTTCTTTCTTTAGATATTACTAATTAATTCCAAGGATTTCCTTACTCTCAAATCCGATAGTAGCAACTCAAAGCCATATCATCAATTCTGAACCAATTTTTATTAATGTTTCATCAATGATGAATTCCTCGATTTTCTTTCTTTTTCCTTTCAAATATCTTTTTGGGTTTATACTTTTGTTGTATCCAGTTCCAGACTGATTGATACATGATTTCTCTTTATAAAACAAGAAGATAATCTTTCAGATGTCTTTCTTAATGAGAGCTGAAAAATAAAAATATAGGCCATATCCAATATATTCTGAAGACGTTCTGTTTCTTGTATTCATAAAAAGATGTAGGACATCTTCAAGCTATAGATTTATCGTTAAGTGAACAGAGCCGGTTCTATTATGTTATTATTAATAGCTTTGTTGTTGTAGAGCAACAAAGGATATCTTAGAGCGTGTTATAAAGGCTGTTAGTCTATGTTCTGCTGGATTGAGCACCAAACACATACAAGATAACAAATAAAACTTATACCAGAGCATCTGGCGCTCAGGGGCTTATGCATGAAAGGTTAAATCATATTGTTCACAGATTCAGAGGCTTTACAATGAAGAAAAGGTAAAAAATGGCTTAATTATGTAGGTTCAATACATTTTTTAAGGGTTAAACTGGCTATATATCAAGACCTTTAAAAATTGTGGTTATATCTCCGCTGAAAGACTACCTGAATCGAAGGCAAAAGTGATGGTACATTCACACCTAGGTGGTCCTGAGAATTGTACTAGAGGTCATATAAAACTTGTGAAAGTCAGAGTCTAGAAACATGTGCGGCTGCTTCTAAGATATATTTGACTTTATTTACTAATTCGACAATGATGCCCTAATCCAGATCTCAATGTAAGATCTCAATGTATATGAGCCCAATCCGGGAGACTATTACCGACTCACTGGCTTAATCAATCCATATTGTTGAAATTGTCATAGATACTCTAAGCTATATTGTAAACATATAAAATGGATTTTTTATAAACTGGCATTAGCAACTTGACGGTTTCATAATTTATGGCAGAAGATACGCGAAAATACATCCTCGCAAGCTCGACCGTAGATGCTAGCAGTTTCAACAGTAGTTGCCATGTAGCCATCAATAAAACGGGTCAAGTCATCTAAATTTGGGTATAAACCAATCATGATTTATTAAAAAATCTCTATTAATCGCTATACGATCCAACGGATATTAGACCTAAGTACTAGTTTGCATACCAGTACAATATATCTCACTACTTACGAAAGGGTTTAGTTATTATGGCTGCATTCTTACACGTTATTATATTATACGAGGAATGCATACGCATCATATGAGTATCAAAAAGAAAATTGAATGCCTACTTATCCACAATACTGCATCGAGTTGCGATAATGAATTCAGCTAATCAAATTCATGTAAGAGAACTTTATTGTTCATGAAAGCAACGGTTGTTCTGAGATGGACATAAATAACCTGCATACTAAATATTATCTGCGACCTTATAGTACAAGAAAGTCATATTTGTTCTTTCTTACATAATTTATCACACCGTTCAAACTTTCGATGTCTGTTGGTCATCCTCTGGTTGCTCCAGGAATATAAATATAAAAACACTAACTGAGCTTTTGTGTTATTTGAGATCTTTTTGAATTCATTTAGTATCGCAATAATGGTTTTGGGGAGATCCAATATTGCTTATACCATTTATTACAGATACTTTATTTGAGCCGGAATTGGTTACATAGATCTTGCTATAAGTTTCGTCTGAAGCAACGTCATTAGGAAGGTTTCCAGAAGGTATAGTGGCAACCACTTTGTTGGTTTTTCCATCTATTACAGATACATTGTCTGAGCCGCTGTTGGTTGTGTATATAAAACCGTTGTCAGCAACTGCAATACCACGCGGAAAATTACTCACCGGGATAGTGGCAACTACTTTGTTGGTTTTTCCATCTATTACAGATACATTGTCTGAGCCGCTGTTCGTCACGTATAATTTGCTCCTACAAAGAGCAACACGATGAGGACTTGTACCCACTGGTATAGTGGCAACCACTTTGTTGGTTTTTCCATCTATTACAGATACATTGTCTGAGCCGCTGTTCGTCACGTATAATTTGCCCAGCATACTACCAATACTATCGTGAGGACTTGTACCCACTGGTATAGTGGCAACCACTTTGTTGGTTTTTCCATCTATTACAGATATAGTATTTGAGCCGCTGTTGGTTACGTATATGTTGCCTAAGCCATAAGCAATACTATTGGGTTTGGATCCCACAGGTATATTATTACTACTTTTAGTCCATTCATTCGATCCTGAATAAGCGTCAGAGTTTAATAAAGATAAAAAAACTACAAGAAGAAGGAAAAGTCCGGTTAGAGGAAGTTTATAATCTTTGGATACCATTTTAACCTTCGAAAACCTTATCATGTATCTTCTCTTATATATCTACTATTTATTATCTACACAAGAAACAATAATTCTACAAGTAACTCTATTTACAGACATCGATATCATGATGACCAATAAGGTGGCATATTTTCTGCGGTACGTTCCAGTAGTACTTTTACAAAATCAATCCCTGACGCGTACTAAGCAAGGAGTTCCATCTATGAGTGAACCGAAGTCGGCAGAGCCGGTAGTCATCTTCAAGGTGTTTCGATGTTCATTAGATTGCTCCAGTGCGGAATGCATTTCAAATAAAATTTGATTTGATGTGGTTGTGTAAATGGAAATTGAACAATCAATCAATCAATCAATCCACCCATTCTACGAAAGCTGCAGTTGGTTAGGAAAGAACCATAGTTTGTCATGAACAAACATGATTGAACCCTTAGCCGTAACGCTCCTTCCAAACAATTTCTCTTTTATTTCATTAAGAAGCTGGCTTTGAACATCGGCATGCCGAGAAGTAATCAGTCCCTCCAGTTCCAGTCTAGCAGAGCCAATCTTCAGATCCTGTTGCTGTGTTGTTATTGCTTTTGTGATGATATCATCCATCTTTGCCTTGAGGTTATACTTTTTGTTTTCAATGAACTTCTGGACATTAGCTTGAATGGGTAAAGAGTTGGCTCCAAAAAAACACATACTTGGAGGATAGGTAAAAATATTTTCAGAGTTCATCATCTTTACTTTCAGCAGAGGAATTTCATCGGGTGAGATGTCAATATCGTAGATCTGCTTCCAGAATTCCACTAGGCTCCTACTGTCAGCTTCCGAGACTGATTGGCTGCCTGCCCTTCTTGTAACAACATCAACAACACTACCGTAATTCCCGGATGGTGCCACAATCACTTTATTTCTGTGTGTTAACAAGTTCCGTACAATGGCATTTGCTGATACGCCACGTTCTCTTCTTAATTTAATATAGTCGAGAACGCTTTCTCTTACATATGCCTGGGGAGTTAACTCAACTGTGGCTCTCGTCCCTGCATCAGCTTCCCTTAAATTCAGTTCAACTGAAAATCCAAGGTAAAGTTTAGCCCATTCACATCTGTACAAGGGAATGGGCTCTTCAAGAAGATAAATTCCCTGCATCATCCTCATTCCAGTAGCTTTCTTGATGCTGATGTCAAGTGCTTTTTCAATCAGCCTTTTGATTATCTGTCTATCCTGTGCATCAGAAGTCTTTAATGGTCTTTTGACTGATTCTGAGAACTTGATGTTCTCCTCTTCTTCCAAACCCTTACTTTCCTCTTTCTTTCCCAAAGGAGGAAAATAAACAAGGCTTCTTCCGTCGATTACTATGAGTTTCCCATTGCCTTTATAGGAGGAAATATTCTCTGTTACCGCCTCTATTACCTCTATGATAGCGGGAATCCTTATCGTAACTACTGATGCTGGTTGTAGTGGAAACTGGTTACTGTTGTTATGGTTTTGTATGGGGGACTTAGTATTACCCTGAGATGCAAGTAAAATCAATTCGCTCAGGTTTCTGCGCAGGACCTTTGAGGCTGTATCTTTCGTCAAGACCATCTTAATTGAGCCCGAACCATCATAGAGTCTGGAAGAAACCCTAAGATCCCAGCCCCAGCCTTCCTTTTCAAGACATTTATTGGGACAAAAATCATAGATTATGGACTTACACTTATTGCACCTTTTGATAAGACCTGAGTTGCCATGTATGGTTGTTATTACTGCCTGCAGAGTAACGCTCCTAACCGGCCTTCTTATCGACTCGATTTTTGGTTTCCAGATGAAATCCCTGTAATCTTCAACGTTTTCGGAGTCTATCATTGTGTGTTCCGTGACCACCAATAGAAGCGATTTATCCGAAGGAAATTCATGCACATAAGCGGAATTAAATCGATAGACAGAGTTTCTTATCAGAGGATGTGAAATCTTGTAGCTAATAAAAGGAACCTTGAAAGTGGAATCTTCCACTATTCCCGAGAATAGCATCTTGCTTCCAAGAGCATCATGTCTTTCGATAGTTTTCAAGTAAACTATCCTTGCTGTGGTTGAAATATACTTTCCTGGAATTAATTCCGATAATGCCATAGGCGGCCCTGGCTGCTGAGACGAAGATGGTGTCGGTGCTGCTGGAAGTGTCTGCGGGTCAGGATAATCTCTTCTTTCCATCCACTTCACCTTTCAAAAATATATCCAAATTTCTAGAGCCAGTCATAAACCTGACAAGGGATTTCCTTCTTTCCAGGACCTCTTCGGCTGTGCAGGACTCCTTGCTTAGTACACCAGAATCCACAAGGGCCTTTTTTGGCCTTTAATATAAGATCTGATATTGTTTCTGTGTCAACTGCATCTCCGCTACCATCATAATCTCCTCCTCCTGCTGCAAGCTCAGGGAGAATGGATACTGCCAGATCCAAGACCGATTGTATTCCGGCTCTTTTGAGTTTACTTATCAAGTGTGACTCTACTCCAGGTAGATCCTCTAGCTGCAAATCGCTGACTCCAGACATGATTTTTGTTGACCATGACTATCTGTTGCATATAAGAGGGCGACCTACTTTGGGACAGGGAGAGTATCTTCTGATTAGTAAATTACCGTTCTATTTAAGTACTATACTGTATACTCTCTCCCTCCCGACATAGTGTTTTAGGGTATAATAACATCCTATTCGAAAACCGGTCAGAGAAAATGAGCAAGGAATTACTATTGCAGCAGCAGCGGCAAGTTAATGCTCTACAAAATGAAAACGACATCGAGGATGAGGAAGAAAAAATTATTAAAGATATAGAACAGGAAATAGAATGTCCTCGCTGCTGTGAGATGATGGCAGTATCTTCCGATTTTGAGTGGCTCTGCTACCTTTCAAGAATGCAGCTTGTCACTTTTGATAAATAATTAATGGAAAATTGTTATATCATATAAGGGGCGAATTTAAATATGAATCAACAAAACCAAGTCAAGGATAACAGTAGTAGTAATAGTAATAATAATAGTAATAAT
>DATDFS010000167.1:0-8561 GCA_036522495.1 Nitrososphaeraceae archaeon
CTGGTTATCACTACGGCTAGTAGGCTTTTGGGTAACTTGGCTATTAGTAGACGATAACGACCATATAAGCGCAGTTATGGCTACGGCTAGAGCAGCACTATAAAGAAGAATCTCTTGGCTTTTTGAGATAAACATTAAATGACTTAAATGGTTAAACACTAATTCTATTACTTAAACAGTTTTCATATAGTTACAGAAGACCAATGACCTATAAATGAGCAATACTAACTGAGATGACTAAACGGACAACATAAAAAATGCATTTATAAAATTGAAGACGTGTAAATCAGATGCCATATTCAGACTCTTCAAACTTTTAGCTAAATAAAAGAAAATATCAGAATTGCCTTGCAACCGAGCGACCCGCAACAGGCATTAAAACAACAAATAGAGATGATAAGCGAATTAAAAAATAAAGACAATATGATGCCATTGTATAAGCATCTTATACCCAAATTGCGCGACTATAAAATCCCATCTGTCTGTCGGTAAGCTTAAATTTGCAAAATTTTATAATAACCCTTATTCCAATTAAATCTCCATGAACCACTTCCTTTCGTAGGGGATTTTTATATATGGTGATTCTAAGTCAATCTACTCTTCCACAATCATTATCATTGGCAGAGGCGGCTTCCAGGAATGACGTTTCTAATATACTTAGTCAGTGCAATATATTGAATTACCAAAGGCAAAAGGACTGCACCAACGGTAATTGTTTCAAGCGTGATTTTAAACTCTAGATATTTATGAGATTATCATTCGTTAGTATTTCTTCCGATCCCAATCTTGGAAATCCTTAAGTGGTACAAACGTCTTGTCCAAAACATATGGCTCTGCTCTCTCGATATGGCCATTATATTTGCCCGTGTGAGTATAGTCTGCCAGGCAGTTAATAGCCCTTTGTGGCATCTATGAAGATTCGGGCCAATCCAATTTCTTCCTGATGATGACCTGACCGGAAAGTGTAAACAACCTCGACCTCTTCAAGATTCCAACCTTCGTCTATGACGCATTTCAATCAGTCATGATTCGTTCGTGTAAAAAAGCTTCTAAGGTTCTCTTAGTTCTAGGATAGATGGATTCAACAACTCAAATGCATGTATAGTACTGAAATTGGAAATATTATAATCGAGGATACTACAACTCATCAACTCAAACCTACAAAAAATTTAAGAAAATGATCTGATTTCAATATATCTTGGAATAGCCAACCATTAGATTTAACTTATTCCCTTTTGCAATATTAGTATGTTAAATCCACGAAGTCGTCCTGATAAAACGATTATAGAAGGTCGACCGATATTTGTTAGGATCAATGGTACTCTGCCTGATATTTCAACTCTAGGTAGCGAGGAAAAATCAGAAAGAGCAGCGGAGATAAAAAAAGGACAAGGTACAAGTACGAACACTTCTTGCTCAATATATGCTGAAATTGAAAAAGGCCAAAAAATATTTCATTTGCTTGTTGATGTAGGTCAAGGGATAGTCAAGAGTATCGAAAAAAGTGCGTCAGAACTAGCATTAAGCACATTTATTCCTGACGCTCTATTAATAACTCATTCACATGATGATCATATTAAAGAACTTCCCATGCTTGTGGAGAAATTTAATGAGGACAATGAGTCGAGAAGGAAGAATTTGATGATATTCTGTACTATGGAATGCCGTGATCAGATTATCAAAAAGTTTCCACAACTGACTCAAAAAACAGGCAATAATAATGGCGTATCGTTTAATATAGTTCAGCCAGGCGAAACTTTTCAAGTAGGTCCTTTTTCAGTAATAGCACTTTTAGCAGACCATGGCGATAATTCTTCTCCCGGTTCTGTTATCCATATAGTGAAACTACTGGATAAGAAAATAATAGTTGGATGGGACTTTCTTTCATTACCAAATGTAAATGAAAATTTGTTATGGAAGCCAGATCTCCTTATCTTAGGTACCCAAACCTACAATCCTCATCCTGAAACAGGAATGATCTGTGTATCTGATGCATATGATCTAGTAAGAAGATGGAATGCAAAAGAATGTTACATAGTTCACTATAGTGGATTGAATGACTTTGAAGAGGCATCAAATCAATGGTTTAGAGGGCCAGTTAAGCCTATGACAACTGATGAGCTTCAAAGTGCGATAAATTCACATCTTCAAGCCACAGGCGATAATGGCAAATTCAGAATGACAGTGGCCCAGGAAGGAATGGTTTGGACTAGAAAAGAAGACCAACGCCGCGAGGAAGGTAGTCATATTGGAAAAGTACTTGAAATTGAAAGCCTTCAAAAATATATTCTGAAGATTGAAAATGTAGATACAGATCATAAGCTGAAACTTATCGTCGAAGATGCGGTCAATAGATTCAACTTCGAGTTTGTTAGACCCGTTAAAGATGGAAATAGTGATGATATTCTATATGCTGAAGGAGAGAAGGGTATGATGGCGAAGGGACCTCAGTTAAGGATGGAAATAGTTCGAGCAGAGTCACAAAACGAATCTTCTACTATTAGAATAAGAGTATCTAAAGGAGCAAAAAAAGATGTGTTCAAAGACGATATATATGTAAACAATACTGACGCTCAAAGGCTGAGAGGATTCATGAAAGAGAACTTCACCTCCAGAATAAATTAACGCCCTGCAGAAGCTGGAAATTCGACCAGTTTGTCCAGTGTTAATATTCAAGCATTCCGTACCTGTGTCTGGCTATAGCTTTAATCTTTCGTAGCGTGCACTTATGATTTTAAACATGTGTTAATAATGAAGTGAATGATTTAGCGCATCTCCTTTTCATTTGGCTCCCATAATGCGCATATTCCGTGTGGAGCTATTTCACCAGAAGTTTTACTGTTTACGTCAGCTCCTTCATCGGCTACAATGGCACAATGATTTGGTTTCATAAAATATATGCAATTATAACAGAAATATCCAGTGTGATGGTCTGAGTCTCTAAACTGTTCCATTTCCATATATCTTGCAGTAACTTTTGCTAGCTTTCTGAGTTTCGTTGCTTCTTGTGGTATATTCTGGGTTGAATCCTGTGACATGTATGTTATTTCACTAAATTCTATATATGTGTGATGCCTACCTATATTAGCATTTGTTGTTTGAACTGATAAGTTAGATTTATACTATTTTGGCAGCTCTTGCGTGTGTAGATGCTTCTAATATTTACTGCCGATAGAATACCTAAAGTTGCAGTAGATATCATGATATTAGGATATTAGATATTAACAAATTCGTAGTACTCACCAAACTTATCTAATAGATTACAGTTAGATGACAGAAGAACTAAAAGCTGGATAGTCTGAATTAAATTAGGTTATATTAGCTGATGAATGTTTCCGTCATCTGTTTTAACAAGTAATATTCCATCGTCATCAATATCTACCGCAACTCCTTCAATAATTTCATTCTGCTTCCTTAATTTAACCACTTTTCCTAATGTATCTGCTCTTTTTCTCCACTCGTGTTTAATATTTTCCGGTCCTTCCATCTCTAACTCAGTATAATAATATTCTAATTTCTCTAATAACAATTGCATTATCCCAGGAACGTCAACCGATCTGTTACATAATTCATTTTTTAATGAGGTAACTTCAGTATGGCTTCGTAGATAATCATTTTTTTTACTACTGTTAACAATCGTTGAAGTAATTGTGGAAACGTCCAAATTTGCATTTATTCCTATGCCTATCACTGCATAATTGATTTTCTCACTTTCTGTTCCTACATCTACCAAAATCCCAGAAACTTTTTTTCCCTCAATGATTATATCATTGGGCCATTTAATTCTTGATTTCAAATTTGTTTTTTCGTTGATTGTGTCACATACTGCAATAGCAGAAACAATAGGCAATAAAGTACTTTGAGCTGCCCTTATTTTTGGCATCAAGATAACGGATAACCAAATGCCACCTTTAGGTGAAATCCATTTCTTTTCAATGGATCGTCCTCTTCCACTAGTTTGGCGTTCGGCTATTACTATTGTGCCATGTAAATCGCCGCTAGTGTCATCGTCTCTTCCTTTATTTTTTAATAATAATAATTTCTTTTCAATCTTAGAAACCGCAAAAGTTTGAGTGGAATCCAATTCTTTATAATAATAGATTTTTTTACCAATTATGGCCGTATTTAAAAGTCGTCTTAACTTCCATGGAGTTGATGAGCTGCTCGGGCAAACAATCGTGTCATCAATATCTTGGTATGACTTTATAAACGGTACGATAACCAAGAGGCCGCTAAAGGGGATTTTGCAATAGTATACCGCAGTAGCGTGTATTGTAAAGGGTTGTCAAAAATTGAGTCAGGATTGGCAGAGAAAAAAAATGGAGTCCTGCATGAATTTAGCCCGGTCCAAATGGAAAAATGAAGGGAGTAAATGCTGAATTTTCAGTTCCGCTCTTGCCGATCGACCTACTAGCAGCAGTAAGACCAGTTGTAAGAGTGCTGGTACCTTGAAGACTATGCGATTTAGCTCGATGATGACCATGACCAAGATAAGCTAATTTAGTGGAGTGCGATGCAGAAGATGTATCTTTCGCAGAACCAGGAAATTTACTTTCACCCAGATAAGCTAATTTAGTGGAGTGCGATACAGAAGATGTATGCATCGCAGAAGCAGATGATGTGGACGTACTATTCCTATCAGCACTATTATTACTTCCCACCGGTTGCTCTGTTTGTATCACAGAAGCAGTATGAGGAGCAGCTACCGCTAGTGTCGCCGGTGATCCCCCAGTAACATTTACACTATAAAATGATAATGCACCAGGATTACTATTGCAGACATACCTAGCTGTGATTTTGTTGTTCGGCCCTGGTTTTATTGAAGTATGGTTAGAAGCAAGTATAAATTTCCATTTAGAGTAATCTGTTTGCCCACCAGGCCCAGTTCCACTAGCTTTTTGATAAGGTTTCACGCCATTCGCGATAACGGATACTTGACAATGGGACGTTGCATTGCCTGCGCCAGTACTGGTTATTCCTGATATCGTTAGATCTTTCCCTATTGGCACTTGTTGACCTTTAGCAGGTGAAATTATCTTGACTGCGTGCAATTTCGATGTTGCTATTGGAGGTACCTTATCCGTGATGATAGATCCCTGTTGGGCAGATATCATAGTAGCGTTGGCTATGATAGCAAAAAGCAGGATCCCAATAACGACAGGAATTGCAGCAAAGGAAGTGTAATATACCATATATCTAGCAATTACTCTTGCTGCTTATATGACGATGGTTTAATAACACCATAATTAAGAATAAGGTGATTCTGAACTTATTCTTTTAAGAATAATTGTATTATTACATAGATCTTTACTCCCTCCCATGTCTGTCAGCCTTCCAGAATTTAGCCAATCTTTGTTACATTGATTCAAAAATATTGTTTTTCTAATGTTACTTGCTCGGATCAATAATATTTGAGGCGTCAGCACTGATTTGAAAAGAATAGGCTTGAACTAAATTAGTGCTTGCGATTACGACAACGGATTTAGCAATTCGATATTGGGAAGAGCTATAGATCTAACTGACATAAGAGCCCTTATATGGTCGTCTTGTAGTAAAGATATATTGATAGTAACCATGAAGAAAGATTTTATTGTTGCTAGGATTGAAGCGTCTCAAGATGGCAGTCCCTATGTTTACGTTGCATTCGGTGATCCAAATGATTACAAGCCAGGAGGGGAGAGACAGCAGCAGAATCCTTTTGGTCCGAATGTAATGGCATTTACTTCTCCTGAAGATTTAATGAAAAATCTGCCAAAGGCAATGGGAAATATTTCTAAAATGATGGGTGGTGGCGGCGGACTCACTGATACGCCTACATTTAAAATTAGCATGAAGGAATATGAAGATATCGGAATAAAAGTTGGAGATAAGGTTACGATAGAAGTCAAAAAGTCGGACAGCGCGGGAATCTATACCTAAAACGGATACGATTCTCGAAAATGCCTGTGTAGCATACGGCTCAAAGGATCAATTATTATCTGTGATGTTTCCTTTTCTTCTATTCCTTGTATTATTATAGACAATCCAGACAATGAATACTGCTGTAGCCACAACTGCTATGATATCGAGATACCCTGAATACTTGTCAATGTGCTGCCAACTGCGTCCAAGCTGTATACCACCGTAAGTAAGTAATGAATTCCAGATTATAGAACCTACAAGCGTATAAAGGACAAACCTGATGAAATTTGATTTTCCAATTCCAGCTGGAAGAGAAATGTAAGTCCTTACACCTGGTAAAAGCCTGCCCACAAAAGATATTTTATCACCATATTTTTGAAACAACTGTTCCGTCCATACCAAGTGATGTACTCTAAAAAGTATGTATTTACCATATTTGATTAAGAATGCTCTTCCTAACCTTATTCCTAGATAATAAGTTATCACAGAACCAACAAGATTTCCCAATGACCCTGCTAATATGACGCCTACTGAACCAAGCTTCCCACTCGAGACAAGAAAGCCTGAAAATGGCATTATGATCTCACTTGGTATAGGTATGAGTGCGCTTTCGAGTATCATCAGAAAAAATATTCCACCATAACCCAGACTTGAAATAACTGAAGTGATAAACTCCGCTAAAGGCCTTAGTATCTCTATAAGTGCCATTTTGCTAATGTATTATCAACCGGTTTGAGGGATATATTTAGCTAGGTTTCCACCCAGCAGTCTCCTTTCCTATTTGTTTAATACCGCAGACCAATCAGTAGATTATATGCTGATTGTTTTCCATTCGATCTGAGCGCTATCCGACCTGAAGAGTTGTTGTACTTGCCCTTTCTAGCATTAATTCATGGACGAATAAGAGAGCTCAGAATATCCAACAAAACTTTCATCTCATTATAGCAGCTATAGATTTCTAATTGGTATGTCATTCTAACAATCGAGTTAGTAGAAAACCTAATGCTGAATACATCTTTACATTCTCATTAATAATTTTATGTTGTTGCAATTTGGCTCTGTCCATTTAGCAATTTTTTCCATAATTGCCATGTCGTGCATACTGACAAACAGACACAGCCAACTCATGACACTTTTTGGCCTAAAATTAGTATCTTTCTTGCATGGAAAATGGCCGTCAAAGCATTCGGTTTTGTCTCATAGAATGGATTGTTCTTTCTATCATATTTTTGAAACGAAGAATGAAAATGATGTTCAACATTCAGGAATATGCATGCTTGCGGATACCATGGCCCTCCATCTGTTGAAATACTATGTTTTCCATATTCTCGAATCAGCGATTGTATAAACCCTTGAGCCACAAACTTGCTTCTTTCAATGGAGGCACGAATACCAGGAATCGTCTCATCAGTGGGCTCCATAGCAACTGACAGACATACATGGCCATTTTCCACTCTAAACAGTATTTCATCTATGATGAATCAAGATGGTTTGCATCCAGTTTGGAACATCTTCTCTGGTTTGTAGTGTTGAATCCAATTCAGAATGGAAATGTGGTTTCTCTTGATAACTTGAGGCAGCCTTTGTGATGTTTTTCGAAACGACACACCTGGAAAGTATAACTATAACGCACGGCAAACATACTTTGAAGACGTTCTGCTTCTCCTTTTTGACGCTATAATAAGCAATAACATGTCTATACCTATGAATTTATCGTTAAGTGAACAGAGCCTGCAATTTTATACAATAATATTTAAGTATCTTCTTAATGAAATGAGTTCCATGCGACGTATGCTCATGTACTGTGTTTTCGGTGGAGCATCTGGCGCTGTCGCTTTGATACTGGTATTTTTTCTTCTTTCTATCCCTACGAAAGATTTTGCTATCGATATTGACCCCCTCAAAGATAACCAGAATCTTTTCAGTACATCACGAGTAACCGTTGCAAATATTGGAAGAATGACTCTTACAAATGTAGTAGTCGATTATGGTGGTGGAGGTAAGAATGCCATCGAGAAAATATCCTCTCTTTCGCCCGGTGAGAAAATATTGCTTTCACCTCCTGCCAATTCTACTCTAAAATCGGTCACAGTCACCACAGATCAAGGCGTTAAAGTAACTAAGGATTATAGGACTCCTTTCAAAATTCCTGGTATGATGGGATCATAGCAGCATTGACATGGCATCCTGGCAGAACAATAGAGGTATCTGTTATGCGTATCATTAGACAAAACTTTTTTAAAAAATACGTTACAATATCCTTTCTATGCTGATATAAATAAGACAGCCCAATCAATAACTACCTTGGAAGAGGTAACCATCAAAACGTTCTTTCACAATAGAAGAGGTAACGGAACAAAAATGGGTCAATAGGCCATTCCATTCTAACTTGGAAGTAATTGAAGAATATTATCTATTATCCTTCCGTGATCAGCCTCAATCTCAGTAGTGACCAGAAGAAGATTATAATTTTCTAATGGGGCTGTAATGCGTTTGATCTTTTCATATTCCGCCATAGAATATCGTCCTTTGCCAATTTTAGGAGCAAGTGTGTTTCGCAAACCCCACCTAGCTAATGCCTGCAGATTTGATTTTTTCGTCTCCTCTGGAGAGAGTAAATTCCTTACACCTTCACGTTGGCCGCCATATTTGGTTTCACC
>DATDFS010000168.1:0-16464 GCA_036522495.1 Nitrososphaeraceae archaeon
CTTGTGATCTTTCCTTCGGGTTTGGATAAACTATGAATGCACCATACAATCCCATTCGTACATGCTGCATCACTGGGGAGACATGACAGTGATACATTAATGCACCAGCTGGTGTTGCAATGAAATCATAAGTGTATGTCCCATTCGGCGCTACTATCTCAAACACACCATCTTCTGCGCCAGGGTGGTCTCCATGTAAATGAACTGTATGAGGCATCGGTGTTTTGTTAATGAAATGAATTACCACTCTATCACCTTCTGTCGCTCTTAACGTAGGACCAGGTATCGTACCGTTGTAAGTCCAAGCATCAACACGAACGCCTGGAGCTATTTCTACTGTGGTATCCTGCGCTATTAGCGTATACTCATGGGTTTTTGGTGGTAGCTGTTGTTTTTCTATGTTGTTATTGCTGCTATTGCCTCCGACAATAATTGCAGGTGATGATGATGCAAGTGGCGCGGCTTTCGTAAGATTACCATCATTAACAATAAATCCGATACCCGTTAAAATACTTAGTATGAGTATAGCGGAGATAGCCAAAGAAATTGTTACTTTTCTTGCTCTTCCATCAAACGTTTTTTCATTTGGCATTCGTTGCTAATCTTAGTTTATTAAATCATTAATTAAAAGGTTCCTCAATAGGACTTTATAGCGTATAGCTCCTAGAGAATAGTATACTTCATCGTCTTCTCCTCCAGCAATAAAGATCCCAATGATATGATGCTACTTTTATGAATAGAGTGATGGAAAAGCAATCCATCCATCTAACAGCCTTTTGCCAATTAGGGTCTGGTCAGAGCATTTAAGATGACAAGTAGAGAACAAACTCGGATTTAAATAGGCAGCTTATATTATTATTACTACAGAAAAGATGGTTGCAATTTCCAATAGCAAATTATTTTTATCGATTTTTTTGGACATGCTCTTAGCAGGAGTAGGTCATATGTATATCCATCGTGTAAAGCGAGGAATCGTGATCCTATTTTCAGCAATTAGTATCGGAATCATCATCAATCTCATAATATCTTATCCTTTTTCCTTGATAGCGGCATTGGCATTCTGGTTATGGCAGATTTACGACTTGACACGAATTGTTAAAAATGAAAATAAACAATCATTTGTTAAAGCCGTGGCAGTCCGTTCAGGTTCTGACCTTCAAAATACTTGTATAAAATGCGCCAACCCTAATCCAAGTGGTTCAGCTTTTTGCAATAAGTGTGGTTGTGTCCTAAGGTGATCTGAGATCCCAAATTGTGTATCAATCCATTTCCTGTCCAGATAATTCAGATCCTTATTAGATATTGCAACCCTTTCCCCTTCATGGACTAGAGTCATCTCATCATACATGCCAACACCTATCGAAGGGGTTCGCCGAGAGCAAGAGTCCATCTTTGGCTCCTGCTTTGATCTAACCATCTACTGGTTCAAATTTATAGGATTAAGTTGTTATGTATTATGAATGTGGGACCTAATACGTGCCACTGCTAACTGCTAACTGTTAATACGCACTTTCACGGCCTTTAGAATACCAACTTCATTGTTTTGTGTACCTATCATCAGCATATAATCTCCTGGATTTTGGTTTATTGCTGGCGTGAAAATGAACGAGACCTGCTTACTAGTACTCGGAGCTGGCATTGGAAAGGATGCTTGGCTGAAAGTACCTGTAGAATTTCCAAGGTTACCGCCCGGAGTAAATGTGCCTGATGCCACCATTTCAACAGTCGAATTGGAAGAAGATTGAGGGATTTTTGCTGCTGAAATATCAACTTTAATCTCTGCAGTTTGACCTCTCTTCAGAATCAGCTGTTGAGGGGATACTGAAATAGTGAAAGGCAACTGATTGTAATTCGTATTTAATCTGCCTATCTTATTTTCTGACCATTCTGTAAACCACGTTTGACCATTCTCTCCATTTGAAAACTGTAGAGTATTTGCTATACCGCACGTCTTACTGTTAGGCGGACAGTTTCCCCAGAGTTTGCTCTGGGTAGGAATCCAATATTCGTACAAGGTGTTATTTGAAGGCACAAACCTGGCTATCTTATTACCCTCATGTTCATTGAACCAAAGCGATCCCGCAGATCCGCTTTCTATCCAATAAGGCAGAGTATAAGCTGCTTGTGGGACACTATCAGTATTATTTACACCATAAATCCTTGGAGATGCAGTAGATGTTGCATAGGTCGTTGTCTTCCCATTACTGGCATTTAGCATAAAAAAAGTACTGGTAGCATGGTCAGTGACCCACAGATTGCCGTCATTACTTACTGCTACACCTACGGGAGAGTTTAATCCCGCCGGCATAGGGAAACTATCAAAGGTTTTGGACGCTATGTTGTAGCGCAGAATTTCTCCTTTATTAGGAAAAGATAACATTGAAATCCATACTGCATCCCTTTTATTATCGACCGCTATAGAACCAACACTGAGGAGACTGGGATCTATTCCTTTAAATCCAGTTGTAGGTAGTGGAATCTTAGTTATGCCATTAGCTGTTCCACTCTTCATTTGGGTGATGTTTCCAAACCAGAGCACAGGAGAACGTATACCCACAAAATACAGGTTTCCTTTTGAATCAAAGTCGATAGATACAGGGTATGCTGTACCAAATGCTTTTGGGCTTTCCGGGACCTTATACATTTCAAAACTTCCAAGAGATTTACTATATCTCCAAATTGCGTTCTGCTTTTCGTCTGTAAACCAGATGTTCCCTTTTTTATCGGCCTTTACAGACCATACCTGAGAATTGTCAGTCGGATTATTACGTACTTCCCATACAGGAATGGTAACTTCTTTATCAAATTTATTTGTAGCAAGATTGTAGCTGCCAAGTGTTCCTTGTTTCGTAGATACGTACCATATCTTTCCAGCCTGACTATCAACCAAGATACCTAAGGGCATTTCACACGTGGCTGGAAGCTTGTATTCTGTTATGTATCCCGTTGAATTCGTCGTAGTGTTTAAACCACAAAATTGCTTCTGATATTGCTCAATTGCTGCCGCTTTTGAATTTGCAATAAGTTGGTCCGTAGATTGGGGGCTTGGATTGCCGCTATTGTTTGGAGTTCTAAATAAAACAGAATAGGCTACAGCGATAACAATTATTCCAATTGCTGCGTAAGCTATAATATTTTTGGTTTTCAAATAACCTGGCCTGCCGTTATACGTGATATGTGATGTAGTATAGAAAAAGCTATGCCTGTCTGCATATGTTTACATATCGAATACTCAATTTTGTAATTTAAGTTCATTGGTACAACTTTCGAACAAGGTCTTCGGTATGCTATCGGGTTATGCATTCCAGTCAAGTACTTTAACATGTATTATTTCGATGCATATGAACTAATTGGAGACTGTAAGGCCAAGAATAAATCGAAGCCATACTTCAAAACGAGAGAGTTGTTCTGCTGCTTTTGCGCAATTGTTGTGGGATTGAAGATTGTCTTCCCCTCATAACAAAAAATCAATAATGACAATGACAATCAATCAATCTCTGCCAAAGGCTATCTCAAGTAGGTAAGGTCAATTAGATGTCAATCTTTGACTATTTATTGATCCTGTATACTATCTCCTTCATCTGGAATTTTTGGCATGCATACACAACCCCATGATCTAGAGTATTGTTCCATACCTTGGAAGGGTGCTTTTACATATTTTGCAGCCGAACATAGAGACTTCAACTCCTTCCTTAATTTCCTTTAAACTTCCTATAATCAACCTCCCTTCATTTTCTGCTTTTGTTAAATTTGCTTTGTCCTTTTCTGGAATTCCATAGATTATTGGTATAATTCTAACAATCTTCTTACAGTTATGGCAGTAACCTTCCGATATTCTGCGAGGATTGTTTTCATGATAGCCTGTATGAAGTTTCTCTGCCTCTTCTCTTGTAATTTGAAATGCATCCATGAGCTTATAGTTAATTCTATAATAAATCAGGTTGCCTTCATCGTATTCATTATTTTTAAGATAGAATTCGTGAAGACTTGAAAGCAACCGTTTGATACCTTCTGCATTTTGATCCGTTTGATCCCTCATTAAGTATTATACTACCACATCCTTAACCTTGTTCATCGGAGAGTGCATTTATACATCTATTCTGTATCCAGCAACATCAATGTCAGTCTCTCATATAAAACTAGCAACTCCAATATCATGACGAGCTAAAGCGGTTGGAACACTTGTTCTGCTTTTAACAGTCAATTCTTCTGTGCTGAAGGAACGCTTTTCTGGTCTGTTACTTTCTTGTATCTTGTATGAAACTCCTATGCCACAGTTACTACAAATAATTTCGTCAGATTCAGGATCCGATGTTGACGTTGATGCTGTAGTCCTATGTTGAATCAAATACACTCCTGTCTTTCACACAACCTTTTTTACTGTTATATTTAATACTAATTAACTAATTAGATATGGTATCTGAGACTGCGTATGGTATCAAATTTTGCCGTTTATTGTGCGGGTGTCAAGGTTGACCAATGATAATCTTTGATTCCTGTTTTTTCAACGATATCTGGCTGAAGTGCTTATAGTGTAACAGACATCATGTAGAGAATCTTTTCTTAGACCCTCTACCGGCATACAGGATTCTTTGGTTCGAAGAGGTAACCTGGTAACCTGGTAACTTGGGTATAATACGGTTTTGTTACGATTATGAAGCATTCATATAATTCTATGAAAAATATGTCTGTGTTTATGGATCGGGAAGAAACTATGGCAAGAATTGATAATACTATCAGAGTATTATCACATTTGGACTCGCCACACGAGAGTAATTCGGAGGAAACGATGAGTCTCAAAAATACAATAGATAAAGAAGATAGACCAAAGCTAGTGAATCTACTTGAAGATGTCGTTGTCTTGTTGAAAGATGACCCGGATAATAAAAGTAAGATAAAAGAAATGTGGAACAAAATAATGAGTGGCTACGGACATATTAAGCCAATTTCCGAAATCCTGAAATCAGTCAATGAATATTTTCTCTAGGTAGTTATTGCTGTTGCTCCCATTTTAGTAGGATGACATCCTGAAAACTTCAATCCTTTTGTGTGTGAGAGCTGACGAGCATAAATACAATTAAGTGCTTTAAATTATAAGCCTGTGATATGTCGGCTCTAATCGATACACATAATCAGGTGTAATAATGAGCTATTTATAAAGTCGACATAGCGCGGACTAATGATCCTGGAATGAGTCAAACTATGATCTAAAATTTAGAACGGAGAAAGATTGATATTTAGAAACAAGAACATACGCTGTCCTTTACATTTCAGTTATTACTAACTAATTGAGTTTATTTACCAGAGAAGAGCTTACACACTTCTTGGATATCACACAAGCAACATTGGAACAATATATCATGCCTCATGACTATGACAAGCCAAGAATAGAAATTGGCAATTATTATCTAAAATGGGATGACAAATCTTCTGGAATATCCCAAAAAGAGATATCTGAATTGAAAGGATTTCTAAAAGATACTATCCCACATTTTGATGTAATTTATGATTTAATAAACAGCTTGGAGACGTCTAGAGGAAAAGATAAACGTCGTGCACATAAGGAATTATCTCCACACATACATCTTTCTCAGAGTAATAAAGATCGTGTTGTTAGATATGAGTTGTACATGGGATCAGATGGTTCTACATTCATTGATAGAACAGAAAGGTTTGAAATTATAAATAAAGATGAAAGTGGATATGCACAAAGACCCTATGTTAAGTCAGAGCTTTTTTTAAAATGGAGTCTAGGTGAATTGCTATTTAATAGACAAGGTGTTGTTAGATTTAAAGAATAAAAAGCACTCGTCGTTCATCTTCAACTTATAGTTAGAACATACAACAAAATCAGAAATAATAGTTCAGTAAAAACTAATAACCTGCCTATTCTATCGCATGTCTACCAATGGACTATACTCCCTGTATATGTGGTATATGTGTATAATAGATCTGGTTTCACATTTGGCAAGATTAATCAGTGGCTGCGAAATAAATGGATGACCATTAACTTAACAGGATCGAACAATCAATCAATCAATACGTATTCGTATCATGGTAAACCATGTTTCGCAATCACTCACTGACTCAAAACAAGGGAAAATAATAGTTAAATATCGATTTTAAAGTATAGTTATTGAAACGAAAAAAAACAAGATAGAAGTATTGCATGGTGTTGATAACGTAATTAACAAGGAATTACAATTTTTGTCCAAAACAAATGATAGAATTGATACTTGTATGAATTACACAAGGCCACAACTAGCTATAGTACTAGAACCAATAAAGAAAGCTTTTTTTTGTGCTAAAAACAGGAGTGTGAGGATAAGATACCTTACTGAAATTACGACTGAAAATATTTCGTATTGTAAAGAGCTCACGTCCATTGTCGATGAACTCCGACATCTGGATGGAATAAAAGGAAATTTTATGATAAGTGAATCAGAGTACCTTGCTCCTGTAGTTTTATTCGAGAAGGGAAAAGTAGCATCACAGGTTATCCATAGTAATGTAAAGGAACTTGTGGAACAGCAGCAATATGTATTTGATAGTTTTTGGAGCAGAGCTATTCCAGCTAAGCAGAGAATAACGGAAATTGAAGAAGGAATAGTGGTACATCATAAAACAAGGATAATAGAGAATGAAGACGATATTATAAAAGAAATTGGTAGACTAACTGCCGAGTCAAATGAACTACTCACATGTCTGACATCTGGAGGAATGCAATATAGTTATGATCATTTCTTTGAAATAAAGAAAAAATTATTGGATAAGCAAAAGAAAGGACAGCACAGAGGAATTAAGTATGTTACTAATATAAATGACAAAAATATTGAATTATCCAAAATATATCAGAACGCTGGAATAAAAATAAGACATGTAAAGAACCTGCCCCCTATGAGCTTCGGTGTCTCAGATAAAGAAATATCAGCCACAGTAGAAAAGATGGAAGGAGGCAAGAAAGTCCAAAGCCTTTTGATTAGTAACGAACCTTACTACATCAAACATTTTACTTCTATTTTTGAAGAGTTATGGGACAATGGTACTGATGCTGCAAATAGAATAAGGGACATCGAAGAAGGAGCTGAATTAGCAGATGTTGAGGTTATCCAAAGCTCAGATAGAGCACGGGATTTATATTTGAATAGTCTAAAATCAGCTTCAGAAGAAATACTGCTGATATTTCCCAGTACAAATGCCGTCCTTCGCCAAGAAAAAATAGGAGCAATACAGTTAGCAAAAGAACGAAACGTAAAGGTTAGAATATTGATGCCTACTCCTAAATCAACAGAACACAACATACAAGGCCCAAACCAACAACAAAAGAATATCGGTATCAGATATATTGAACAAATGTCAGAGACTAACGCTACGATTTTAGTTGTGGATAGGAAAGCATCTTTGGTAATGGAAACAAGAGATGACACAAAAGAAACCTTCGTCGAAGCAGTAGGATTATCAACTTATTCTAACAGTAAGGCTGGAGTTTTGTCCTACGTTGCAATATTTGATAATCTCTGGAAGCAAACTGAATTGTATGAACAATTACAGGCTCATGATAAAATGCAAAAGGAGTTTATCAATATAGCTGCCCATGAACTGAGAACTCCCATCCAACCTATACTTGGCTTGGCTCAAGTTCTTCAACATGAGATAAAAGATATGTATCACAAGGACTTGATAGATGTCGTAATTAGAAATGCAAGAAGACTGCAGAGGCTTACAGAAGATATCTTGGACATTACCAAGATTGAAAGCCAGTCGTTACAACTGAAGAGAGAACAATTCAACCTAAAGGATGTAATAACGAATTCTATAAGCGATATAATGGTAGACAGTGACTCCTTTAAGAAAAATGAAAAACATAATCGAATAAAATTACGATATGAGCCCCAAGATATTTTTATAGAAGCAGACAAAGCCAGAATAACTCAAGTTATTTCAAATATATTAGGTAATGCAGCCAAATTTACTGAAGAGGGAACCATATCTGTTAACGTGGAGCAAAAGAAAGAAGAAGAGAATAATGGTCATGTTGTTGTGATTAGTGTAAAAGATACTGGTCAAGGTATACATCGTGATATATTACCAAAACTCTTCACAAAGTTTGCTACCAAATCAGAAACTGGTACCGGATTGGGTTTGTTTATATCAAAAAGCATCATAGAATCACATGGCGGGAAGATATGGGCAGAAAATAATATGAGGGGTAGCGGAGCCACCTTTACATTTAGTCTGCCATTGGGAAGCAAACAGCAAGCAAGCTTTGAGAGATAGCTCTATCTATTACAGCATGGATAAGTGAATCTTAATAGTGGTAGAGCATTACTGTTCTTGTTGTCGCATTGTCACCGAAATCAATCCATTACCAATATTATTCGGTAGCTGCTTTTATAATTACTCGTGGTCGAGACCAACGTTCAGCATATTGCAGTAGAATCACCGTTGTTTTGGTCCCAACTGGGGATTAGTATTTGGAAAATTTCCATTTGTTGGCTGGAGAAGAAGATGGTATGCCGATTAGATGGTCTATAACATAAGCAAAGGTAATTCTGTAACGCAGAAAGATATTTTAAAACATTATTGGGTTGAAATTAAAAAAACAGTTTAGATATGCAGCAAAAACAACATTTTTGAAGTAATAGTCAGAATTGGGAAACATTTTGACTATTTGGTGATGATAAGGTTTCAAACACGCATATGTTGATATCAGTTATCGGTCAATTGTTCTTTATTATAAATGACTAAATTTTGGCTATGCAAATATAATAATTTTTATCAAAAATACAAAAATACCATACTTTTCAATAAAAATTTAATTCTCTCTGGCATAGCTGCATTCTTTGCAGGAGCTATCTTTACTCAACTCTATGCACAACCCGCTGATAGTAATAATTTGCTCAATGCTGCAGCTACTTTGTCTGTTGAGTATGGAGTGTATATTCCGCTATTTGCCATGTTATTCTATCTAGAAAACAAATATAGATATATTCACCCAACAACAGGCCAGAAGGATGCTAGGCAGATAAAAAGAGACATCAAGAAACTCCTTGCAGCATTTTCAATTTCTGAACTAATATATTCAGCATCGAAAATATCAGTTCAATATTATTTACTTCTGCGAAATATTGAACCTTATCAGGCTTCTATGTTGGCAGATATACTTGCATGGACGATATTCCTTGTATGTATTAATACAAGCATAAAGGCCGTGAAATTGTTTAAGAAATCGAACAAATGACTATTTGGTCAAAGATCATGCACACGCAGGTTTCAGACGTTCAGCACTAAGTTCTCATGATCTTACCCCGGTTAGCAACATGTATCATTTGAAAACTAGAAGACCATGGAAACAATGTATATCTTGTAGTTGCTCTGCCAACAGAAAAGAAAGACGTTCATACTTCACCATTCATATGACCTTCTAGTTCTTCGCTGCCTGTCGCCAATATATTTTTCGCTTGCACATTCGGTATATTTGTTAGCAGTGTCAATAAAGTTACCACCTGCATTCACATATGCATTAAAGATTTTGCAGCTTTCGTCTTTGGATGCACTCCATCTCCACTCTTCACAAAATGTCATAGCTCCAAGAAAGCTCAGAGACTCTTAATCCACTTTTACCCAATAGATAATATTTCATACGTTATCATAGAAGTCATGGGATTTATAGGCTACAACAACAGTTGATGGGTATGAGAGCTAATCCTTAATGAGAATCAAATAGCTGGGATGAATTATACGGATCTATCGTTTTGTATATTATTTATGCTGCATGCCCCTGCGGTTCAAAAATGAGGAAGCAGATTGTGATTACATATCTGTATTTCGCGGCTAGCTTACTTTTTTTATATCGTCTTTAACATGGCCTGTGTTATAGGGTTCATCCTGTTCGAGCACGTCCGCCTCTCATGATGAGCAGTCATACTTCTTTGCAGCTCTGGTTTTTCTTCGCATAGTTAGTTAAATCAATTCCTTTGTTTTAACATTCGTCTCTCCAACTACCGGAACTCCTTTCGACACATAACCTTCTCCCAATTTGGGACCAAAATACTAATATTTTGTGTTTATTCCTTAGACCCCAGGACGTATGGATGATAAATGACAAATTAGAATAACGTCAGAGATAATAAGCGTAGTGTATCTTCTATGTATACCGATTAACATTAATTCGCTAACAGTTTACTAATATTTTGAGTTGAAATATGTCGATAGTTGTTAGCGAACTTTTGTTAACTGGTATAGCACATCGATAAAAGAAGTTTGTTAGGTGCTGCTCTTCATCTGTGAATAAAATTCTTTTTCCTAAGAATATATCTTATATCTTTGGACTAATAATTAAAGAAATATCCTAAAAGAGTTAGAATTCACACATGTTACCATAGTTTAAATTTGCGGTATTAGATGATTAACAGACGTGGTATAGTAAAGAATGATTTATGGTTGTATGCATTATACGCACTTTTCTAGCATCGTCTTGTCAAGAAGCATATGATGGTACGTCAAGATTAGACATATGTGGCTAATATCAATAATTCCTTCTATTTGACGTTGTAACAAAATATTTCTCTACTTCATCCAGTCTTGCTATAGAACCGTCTTTCTCTCTAAGACTGGAAAAAGAGGAATCATCCCGAATTTTTTGCAAAATCATAAGAACTTGTTCAGTCGTAACTCCCTGCTTTATATCATAATCTATTTGTCTACAAATGTTTGTTATCCTACCGTAGCGCTTATTCTGTCTCTTCTCCCACATACTGGCATTTTCTGATAGTCCTGTTACAAACTTTACGATTGTCTTTTCCATATGCTTAACATGCCATTCCCTCATAGGAAAACTGTTTTGTGTCAAAAATATTTCACATCATTATATATGCTAAACCAACATATATGTAATTCTTACAGAACACGTTGAAGAAATTGGATATCGACAAGAATATGATGCAACAACTACAAAACAGGCATAGACGGTGGATAGGCTTTAATGGGATTCATTTAACTTCATATCATATTATGGATTTGAGCCATTCATCCAGTACAAACAGCAAGTACCTTTTACACAACAGGAAGACCAGAATGTGGGGAATCATTGAAGTCAATTTGATTTACTCGAAGAACGGAGAAGAGGTTGCTTAACCAATCTTTCCGATTATAATATATATTATAAGTAGAACAGAACTTAGACAAGAACTAAATAACTTAGAGATGCACTACAAGTAAATATCGGATCAGGGAATAGACAACACCCTAAAATCAGAAAATGTCTTGACCCCTCAATGCCTCACTGGAACATTGCTTTTTTGAATTACATCGATATTCTGTTTAGAATTCTATATTTACTAATAGATGGATTGCCCTGAATTAACCAGGTTAATCTTTGTATAAATACGGGCAGTCGTTAATCCATTTGTTTATAATGCGAATACATAATGATCTCTTTGTGTTAAAAACGATATTTTTATTCTCATTTCTTACCTTGGGTTTAATGTTTAATGGGCTAGGCATATTATCGCTTTCAGTTCAGAAAGCCTACAGTACAGAGCGTATAAAACTGCAGCCTGAACAAGGAAGTAATAATAACAGTAGTAGTAAAGTCATAATCCTTGCTTTTGATGATTCACCAAAAAGCCAATTTACTTTAGCTAAACCAATTTTAGACAAATATGGCTTGAAGGGTGCTTTCTTTACTGTTTGTACTTATGTTGATAAGGGTAGTAATGGTACAGATAAAGGTCGTATGAGCTGGCAAGACATCAAAACGCTACAATCACAAGGCCATGAGATAGAGTCCCATACAATGACACATGGGGATCTCAATTTAAAATCAGGTCAAGATTTAACATATGAAATAAGCGGATCAAAACAGTGTCTTGCAGATCATGGAATCAATTCAACCATTTTTGCATATCCGGCTAGTACGGGATCAAAGAATGAGACAATAATTAATACTGTTGCCCGCTATTACAACTTGGCCAGAAGTGGAGATGCACCGTTAGCCTTTTTGCATTGTAATGGTTATAATATACAACAGACCGGTTGCAAACCATTCGATCAAAAAGGAAATGCGACATATGAAAGCAGATATAATGTTAAAAATTGGAGTGACCGTCCAAAACCGGAATCGCAGCAGGCAAATGTCACATATGGTAATTCACAGATGTTCACCCAGTTCGTACGAGAAGTAAATCTTCAAAGCAATTACAACAAAAATGGATGTATAAATGCGATTCCGATAGTTGTATATCACAACTTTATAGTAGACAGTAACCATAGATATCTGCCAGATAAGTCATTTACTGATGTAGGTTTGTTTAGTCAGGAAATGAAGTATTTACATGATAACGGATTTAAAGTTTTAATGATGTCTGATCTTCAGTATAATGACAGTAGCAACTCTCTCTACATAAAAGAACCCAATAATGCATTAATAAAAAATTGCTAAAATGAGTATGACAAGTATTTCAACTCACAAGAGAAGTGAAATAGATTGGTAATCCAGATGATATGATAAGTGTTGTTATTACTCTACCAACGATCATAATCTATTTGTGATGGTTGTTGTTGCTTGATTATTATCTTCTAGATTTCCTGACATCACTTCGAAAATGCGATTTGGTGGATGGTAAACCAGGAACAATATCTGGATAATGCACATCCCTGACTGAAATTAGTTTGGTGAATGGACTTAGTAGATGTTAAAGGATTTCATTTCACCACAAGTCCGATGTGTTTTTCATAAGTTGCCTGATTATATCAACGTATTCAGTTGGCCATTGATAGATACGCATTGCAATTTTGTATTGAATTCCTATGAGGGAAGATATAACTAAATAAACAAACTTTTAACTTCCTGTCTTCCAAGAGCTACTTTCGGTTTGTTACCTGTTTTGTTGGTAAATAAAGCTATTGGCATTGATCTAGTGTTGGTTTCCATGCCAAAGTGGCCATATTTATCTACGGCAATAATACCACCAGTATTTTTTCCAAATTTTTTTGTTAATAACTCTATTGCCATTTTACTCGATGTTAATGCATTTTTTTCTTCTCGCATATAATCACAAGCAGTTTTTGCAAGACATAGTCTCATAATCAGTTCTCCGACACCGGTAGTACAGGCTGCGCCTAGCTCATTATCAGCGTACAAGCCAGATCCAATTATCGCAGAATCGCCTATTCTACCATGCATTTTAAACCATCTTCCACCTGTCGAAACTGCCGATGCCACGTTTCCTTCTTTATCGATTGCTACGGCACCAACTGTTCCATAATGATGATCATGATTAAATTGAGGAAGATGACAAAACAATTTATGATTTTTAGGCCATTCTTTATTAGTGATTCTTTTATTGTTATTCTTCCTTAGATAATTGAAATACTTCTGTAGATTTTGTTCAGCAGGTTTTCTATATTTGATTTCAATATTGAAAAGCTTTGCTAATTGCATAACACCATCAGAAACTAGCATAACATGATCAGTACGCTCCATTACCAACCTAGCTAACTTTATTGGATTTTGTATATTCTGTACCATTCCAACAGAGCCTGCTGATAAGTCTTTTCCGTTCATTATTGAAGCATCCATTTCTATCTCTGCATCCATTGTTAGATACGACCCAAGAATGCCCGCATCAAACAAGCCACTATCTTCCATAATTGCAACAGCTATTTCTACAGCATCTAGCGCAGCAGAAGCAGCAGTAGTGCTATTATTCGTGTGTATGTTATAGTTGCTTTTTAAAAAATCAAAGCCATTACATGCAGCTTGTTTAATTATTTTTATAATGTCCGCTTCTTCTTTGGAGTGGGTTACTCTTTTACTGCTACCTGCGCCTCCATGTATCAATATTCCAAAATTCTTTGTAGTCATTTGTTTTATTTATTATTCCCTAAATAGTTGTACTTGCAATTCTAATAATGTAGCTGTGTAAACGATGACTCTAGCTTTGCAGCCATATTTATTATTTGACCATTCCGATTAACAATGAGGGTAAACAGATCGCCTAGATGTTTATTCTTCATTTGTTTAAGAATATCTCCAGCTCCATTAACTTTGTGTCCGTCTACTGATATAATGACATCTCCCTTTCTTATTAAATATCCGCTTTTATCTACATCTAAGGTTGTACCTCTGATGCCAGCTTTATATGCAGGACTTCCCGGAATGACGGTATATGCTACAGCTCCTTTATAGTTTTTTGGTAATCCCATGTCTTCAGCTAAACTGGGGGTTAAATCAAAAGTGCTAATCCCAAGTCTTGGAGTCGAGGGAGTTGAAGATGACATGATGCTCTTCTGATCACCATTACTTTTTCCATTCTTACTCTTGTCGTTGTTATGATGGCCATGATTCTTTGGAATTTGTTGTTGCTCCTGTTGTATAGTGGGAGGGATAGACTGATTATATATTCCGTATCGACTACTACTACTACTATTTTCATCCTTTGTTTGTAATCTTTCCATCATAGATACAAATGATATATATTCTGTATCGTTCAAGTTAGAAAGATAATCACTTATAACATGACTATTCGTATTGCGCCACACTACTATACCTTTAACGACTCCAGATTTGTTTGCTATTGCTAACGTAGATAATATAAGACGGTCTGACGGTGGACTATAGTTTTGATCGATATATTTAGATGTTCTAGCAGTATAAACAACATATCTAATAGGTTTATTATTAAAAACTTTTGAGAAAACATTTAGGTTATGAGCTAATTCTGTTACATTATAATAATCAGTACTTGCCAAAACTATTCCATCAGTATTGTTATAATAACGCCTTTTTACATCATTTGTTTTGACTCCTTCAAAGTAAAGAAGAGGGTAAAAGTGCAAGTCTTTTCTCTTTTTCTGTAGTGCTTCTTCAAGATTGGATTTAATCATAAAATTGACATTTTCTTTTGGGAATTTTTTTATATTATTATCGTCGTTCTTGGTGTGATTATTAGTATTATCGTCAGTATTGACATTATTTTTATTTGTATGCCCGCTATTACTGAATAGATTAAAGTCGTCTATAACAAATCCATCCAAGGATAATGGATGTTTTGCTTTAAGAGAATTGAGATATTCAATCCAACCATTCCAATCGAAGTTTCCTTTTGGTCCGGCTTCAGAAGGTGGAAACAATATTATTATTATTTTCAACCTGGTGCCGTCAGATGACTGTAGTAGACCTTCTGTTATTGATCTTGCTGTTTTAGACCTAAAATCTCCAACAGCGAAATAATATTCATCATATCCTTGCTTTAGAATCGCGTTTATTGCATTTTTTTGCTCAGTTGTATTTTTGATGGATTCAAGCGGTAGTTGATATGGGGCCCACATTCCAAAGGTTCTTATCTTTGTTGATTCGTTGGTGGGAGCAACAGTATTCATATTATTAGTGTTGGATAATTCATTCGCACGTACAGGAGCAATGAATAGAGTTCCTAACAGTAATTGCAGTGATAGCAGAGTTATTGTGATCGTTCTTATTTCTGAAGTTTCTGCTAAAAAGATCCTTTGAAGCAACTAGAATAATATGTTCTTGTAACACTTTTATTTATAGGATCCATGTAGCTACAGATTCTATTTTTTAGAAGTTCGAATCTCCAATTGAGCAGAATGCGTTCATTTACAGAATCATTATTCTCCTTGTCAGTAATAGATGCAGGTAAAGTCTTGTGCAAAAATAACAATAAATAACAACAACAATTGAATTATTTTTGTTATATTAACGCTTATACTGCTCAACTCATTGGAGGATTTGATTTTGCCATTTAGGAGTTGTTCAAATGATTTTGAACAATCAAAATACAAATCATTGCGAAATTTGCTATCTATTCTACATGGTATAATTGAATTAACAGCACTATGACTAATGCCCACACTTCTATGTGTGTCCAACAATATCCTTGTTATATTTTTAACTTTAAGTTATTAGTAATCCAAGATATGATAGTAGTCCCATCATCCACATACATATTCAATGCCACAGCAATCCTAAAATAAACCACATTCTTCGCTATCTCTTGGTGGCAATCATTCAAGTGCTGCCTTCTCTACCAAGACTAATATCTTCTTAGAAAATTTTTCAGTACATGCGCCACTCTAAACACTTAGGCAATGAGCACTAAAAAATTTAAAAATGAATCTATTTATGACTTCTGCAAACTGGGTGACGAATTTGTTTTACAAGCGCTCCTATTGCTCTATAAAATGCATTCATATCCTTACTATTTATCTTAATATCACGCTTTATATTCATGTAGACAAGTATTTATAACAAATCGTGGTCTGTAATCGTTGTCACTCCGTAACCTTTTTGATTTTTCCAGCTTTGTTTTCAGTATTTTATGATTTAGTACTACCCGCATCGGAATTTCCAAAATGAACTATATTGACAATAGCGTTATCTGGAGTATGGTTGAGAGTCACTGAAATATTTTCCAATTCTTCATATGCCAAATTATTCCT
>DATDFS010000169.1:0-3332 GCA_036522495.1 Nitrososphaeraceae archaeon
GGCGGCGGCTTTGGTCCCTTTGGCGGTGGTGGCAGTGGCGGCAGTGGCAGTAGCGGCCATGGAGGCAAAGGCGGTAAAGGCGGTACTGCAAGCAAAATAGTCAGCAAAGTACAAGGTAGCTTCCCCTTTCCATAATCAGTCTGATTCTGCAGATAGTTTCATGTAGTGCATTACTGGCTAAGATTATGACCAAGACTTGGGTATTCTACTGCAGCAAAAATGTCTTGTCAATTCAATTCAAGTTCTTTCTCATGCTACTGTTATACATATTGGAGCCGAGCACGCACGCTCTTCCCGGTATAAGTAACTATACTGGACACGTTCTAGGGTTCTCATTAACAGGAATCGCTGGAGTATAGTTATTAAATCGCAAAATTTCAAAGGCGGATCCATGAATCAATAATAGAGAAGTCTAAAAATTTGTAGCCAATAAAATTTTACGGCTGTTCCAACCAACTGAGAATATTGATGAGTCAATGGCGATAATTCAATATTCTGTAACACACAAATCTCTGACAATCCTCGTACTAACTTGGTCAGTTTTGTACGAAATGGCCATGAAGAAACCATTTTCTAATTATGTACTCATGATTGGAATATTCTCGGTCTTTCGTGCTCGGTATAAATTCTATACTGTCTGAAATATCCACGTTAAGAAACTTCAGATTCTAAGCTTCTCCGTATCCCAATTTAAAAGCTTGTGTCTTCCGATCCCAAATGCTACATTGCAATAACCATGGTGCTTGTCTCCGGTAATTATCTCTCCATGATGCATCATCCCCAAAGCCGGGGATAGGAAAGAGATGCTGTATAATTAACGCAGGATGGCTATATCTTAAAGCGCGGGAGCAACAAGGATAAAAGAAAAGTAAGATCAATAATATTATTTTTAAAGATACACATCAAGTTCACGTATGAAGGATGAAAAAAAGACGTATTCTGGGGTAAGGGCAACGAGAGATGGCATCTTAATTGTTGACGATAACAGATGTTGATTACAATACATTTGTGACAGTATGATTTGATGGTGGAGATATTTTGCGATTTGGTATCGTACTCAATGTTTCGGATCACATAGTATATGTCAAATAAGTCAAATAAGATGTATATAACTTCAAAAATACATTAGCAATTCTGGATGTGTTAGACTTGATGATTGCGCTACTATACCATAAGCAGATGGTGTATGATACACTAGAAAAATACATCAAAGAATTAAACGAAGGAAAATATGGCACTTAGATGCCTGAACTTATTAGATGAAGAGAATCTATTGTTAAGTGATGAAAGGAAAAAAGATTAGTTAATTAGGTTCGTTATTGTATTCTCAACCCGCCATGAGAGAACATAAAAACCCAATTCCTACTATTGATGTTATACTTCAAAAAGGTTCTGACATACTGCTAATAAAAAGGAAGAATGATCCATTCAAAGACTATCTTGCATTGCCTGGTGGTTTTGTAAATGAAGGAGAAAGTGTAGAAGATGCAGCAAAGCGGGAGGCCAGGGAGGAAACCTCATTGGAGATCGAGCCCATTGATATTTTGGGTGTATATTCGAATCCCAAAAGAGATCCAAGAGGGCATATAATGACTGTGGTATTCGTAGGAATAATTCTCAGCGGTTCAGCCAGACATGAAGATGATTCTGCAGAAATCGAATGGGTGCATTTAGATGAAATTCAAAACAAAAAACTTGCGTTTGATCATGAGCAGATAATTTCCGACTATGGTGAGTGGAGGATCTCGGGCGGAACTTTTTGGTCATTTAAGCGGCGTCAAGGATAGTTAAATTCAACTTGCCGTGAAATGTATCAGAGCACAATTCGGTTTATGTGTAACACTGAATTAGCGAAGAGCAATACGATCCCTTGAGCCCAGTTATCTACATACAATCCATACAATCCAGAAATAATTCATATCGTTGCTGCCGCGTCATCTAATCTAACTCAGCTGATTGGATTTCGCGAATATTTTATTTTTAATAACAGTAATATCAAATTCAGCGATACGCCAACCGAGTTTCCCCCGGCAATTACAGTATCATCTTTAGCTATTCCATAGATGACCCATAACGAAAGCCCGACAATTAACGCCATGATTAACCAAACCGAAACATCGTCCATCTTCCTAGTTTTTATGCCTTTGATAATTTGGGGTACTGTGCTGGAAACTGCAAATATTGTCGCTACGATACCGATAAGTGCCACTAAAAAATTAAACATAGCTATTCCTTTTTGTGCAAAATTATACCTAGTACATTATTATAAATAATGTCTAGAATCCAAAAACCTAGATCTGGTAAATGTAAAGTGAATACAAGAGTAAGCGAGCGAGCGAGCGACGACTGATAGGAATAATGGTCACAATGGCAATAACGAATGATTTTTTTGTTCGTTTGATGCTTTTGTGTTGTATAAATATTATTATCTCAATCAGATACAAACCAGAGCTGAAGACGAAACTGGTGGCTCTTAAGATAAGACATTGCACATCCAGCTGTCCTTCGCCTTTAACCTCGAGCCCCTCTATCTAGCCTGTAAAATCAAGTGACAGCTTCGCCTCACTGTTGGGCAAGTAAGGCGTAACCGCCAGTATATCTTTAGCCTTTCAACAGAATGAGAAAGATCTTTTTTTATCTGGCTGATAAAATGCGTCCGCGTTTTTTTCCCAAAGGGTAGGACCATGCGATTCGTGCAAATCCTGTAGAATATTCATTATTATATCTTGAGACTCTTTCTGACATAAGTTCAAATTTTTACATTCCACTAATACCTAAAAGTCTTTCTTTCATACGGCAGGAAAAAGATAATTAGGATTGACAACTATAGCGCCAAATAATCGGTTTGAATAAGGTAATAAGGATGTGGAGGAGCCTGGTTAGGACACTACAATCACCAAAGACGAGAAACATCTCATCATCATCGTCAGAGTCATCAAATCATATCCTAGCATACAACCCGCAGCAGTACTGGATAGAACAAGGAAAGACGTACAAGGAACAGTTCCGATATAACAAAAAGTTTGAACTGCAGGAACAAATGTTAATTGATTATCTAAAAAGTAATGTTTCACTTTCATCTTCCACAAGTGTACTTGAAGTGGGTTGCGGATTCGGACGCATAACTAAATTATTGCTACTAAACCTTCCTAGGATAAAAGAGTACCTTGCCGTAGATTTGTCAGCATATCAAATAGAAAATGCCAAAGAATATGTCAGACCGGCGGAAATGTTGATAAAAAAAGAAGGAAAAGCCAATCCAGATATAAAATTCGTAGTATCGAATATACAATCTCTTCAAGTTAACAAGAAATATGATTTGGTAATAGCAT
>DATDFS010000170.1:0-4166 GCA_036522495.1 Nitrososphaeraceae archaeon
GTTTTTTACTTCTATAGGAATAATATTCATACCCATATTTTCTGGAAATTGGTCAGCCATGTGTTCGGGTCTTGCAAAATAGGTGAATACTTCATTGACAGGAGTATTAATTTCGACACTCTTACTAATACTGGTCATAGATTATAAATTGAAATCTGTGAACTGAATTTAAAGGTTTCCTGGAGATATTAATTATTGTCACAAAGTAAAATCCAATACTTTTTGTTTATATTTAAAGGCACCCCCTTTCTATCAGGCCCTGTTAATTTAGGAGGACTTGCCTCCTTTCGTCAGCCTGCCTTATAGTCATTTAAGATATTAAATGCAGCAGCCTCTATAATGAATCTCTAAAGAAATAGAAGCGTTTCACAGTGGCTCAGTCAAACAATAAAAATGCTTTTAGGCTTGCTACCTTCTATGTCAATTTAAATCCTGTCGACATCTATTAGAATTCTGACATCTCTTTCTTTAGCAAACAATGCCAGTAGAGCTTCTCTGGTTTCTTCAAGCACGGTGCTGGGCATTTCAAGAAACTATGCTATATTAAATAATATAAATATAGAGACTAGCAATTGTTCATCCTCAAGGGGTAAAAGAAAAAATTGAGAAATATCCAATATCATGAGGGTCTTAATTTTATAGTACTAATCCCAGATAATTATATGTATATATAGTTACGCAGATTTAAGTGTTTTTCAACGCTGACTTGATAGTATGGCGTCGATACTGACAAGACCGTGTGAGTAGGGACGTGTTAACAACGTTGTGTATAGTATCCTGTGTAGTGTTAACATAATGCCCTTGTGTAAACAGCATATAACATTCCGTCTACACCTGTTTACATCTGTTTACATGCCTCTGACAGCTTCAAGCCTTGATTATTATACTCAGTATAGAATATTGATAGGGATAGTCAATTGTGATTGATTCTGATAGTATATATAATAAGCAACAATGCAAACAGCAATAACCGAACAAAGCATCAACCCAGCCAATGTCAAGGAAAAAGACCGTCAGCCATGGCCTATCGCCTCTCAAAAGATTACTCCGAACAAGGAGCTCATGCTGATGAGATCAGATCTTGCAATTGGTTGCCATTGGTATGGCATTATCTCATGGTAATGTCAATTCGATGGTGTAGATGATGGTATGTGTATTTAATGAGTTATATCTGTTCCAATCATTTTTCTTTTAGCTTGAGCTTCTGTCTTGCCATGCAAAGCATCAGCGTAACTGTGGTTTCTATTTAAGGCTTTGTCAAATTAGACGATAGCTTGATTGTGTTTTCCCTTTGAAGAGATAAGCCCTCTATTAAATAAAGCAATATCTTTTACCTTAAGTTAACAGAGCCTTCAATCATTGCTTGATCGTCATATGCTTTGACAAGGCACTTAGGAAATGCTTCTTCAAGATAAGATTTTCTAAATCTAGAAGTTCGTGAATAGTACTCTCCACATGATAGTTTTGATTCGATTTTGGCTGTTCTGCTAGTACATCCATCGCCTATTGCAAACCTGTTACATCAGGTTACATCAGAAATCATCCAAAATATCTACTACAGATCTCAATTTATTAACTATAAAGATACTAAGTGGTTCATATATTGTTAACATTCATCGTCTCCAATAGGAGAATTGACTAATACTAATCAAATCATAAAAAATGTGTTTTCTTTGGATACCAACGCATTAATATTACAATGATAATTTGAATCCTTTTTTTCATGCTTCTATATTTATCTGACGATAGGCGACTGATTGCCTCTGGTTAAGCCTAGTTCCCAAGGTAGCCTTATGCTAGCTTTATGTAAATCGTTCAAGGATTTTGATAATACGAAATATCAGGCCAAAGGATTTTGATTTACAATCTCATTCAGACACTTAATAACATCTGGCTTTGTAACAGAAACGGGGTTGTTGTCAAGGTGCCCTCGATCCGGCATTATGACATCCGCTGCCTGATCAATTGGTTGCTTGAGTTTTAATGGTTCAAACTTCAATTTTTGACAAATTCTCTTAAATCGCTCATAATATATCGACTTGTTAAACCTATGTGCTACCGTGGTACATGAGGATAGAGAATATCCATGTGGAACTCCTTCATTTGAAAATGGATAAGATAGAGCATGACCTAATGTTGTCGACGAATTTCCAAATCCAATCCCAGAGAGCATCGCACCATAAGGTAACATATGCGGTTTATCATTGATAATGGCGTCTTCTAAAATTTCAAAAGCTTCTCTACAAAATAATTTTGTAAAAGGGTTGCCCAGTTTACTATCATAACCTTCCGATGCCTGAGCAGCGGCATCACAAGCGGAGTTTCTCATAATATTAAATGGCGTTCCAGGTAAGAAATACGGATCAACAATTGCTGCATCCGCCAGGAATGCCTCATCTTGTAGCAGTTTTTTCTTATGCTCGAAGCTTATGACGGCATAAGTGGTCATTTCTGCGCCAGTTCCAAATGTTGTTGGGATAAGAATCTTTGGAATCCCTGTAATTTTACCGAGATACTTGCATACATCCATCGAACTTCCTCCGCCAAGTCCCACATATGCAGAAATGCTTTTCTTGCCTTCGTATTCCTTTCTTATTGCCTCGACAGTTTCGACCGCAGGATCGGGAGTAACCTTGTCATATATTTCATAGTTCTTTATTCCCATGTAATCTAACCATTTGTTGTAAATATCAGGAGTAGTTGTCGTAATAACTAATGAATTCCCTGGATATTCAAACTTTTTTGCAGCATTTTCGCCGAAGACTATTTTTCTTGGCGTCATTACTTTCCACATAAGAAATTGAGTTAGTATTTTAGGGTTTTATGCTTTACTGACGGATCAGTTAAATCGCAATGATCATAACAAAAAGTAATCTCAATACAGATTTGTTGTTTCTAAATTATTTTATGGTTTTGCATGAGATATAGTTTGCATGTTAACAACGCAAATAAAAAACAGCAGAACGCAAGGACATTTCAGACACTGTTGACGGCATAATTAACAGTCAAATGTTTAAATGTGAGACCACATATATCTAATAAAGTCAATAAACGGATACCATTTTTACCCTTTGCGTATTTCTACTCAATTTAGAGAAGGCTAATAACTAGGATCTTTGGTCCAAATATATTGTTTAGCCATAATAAACTATGCGTTATATCATAACGAGCACTGTGCATAGATAGGCAGTAGTAGCAAACTCCACAATTTCATAATTTATAACTTCAGAACCTGTGGATATTTGTTAGCCATTACTATTGTGTCGATAGGGGTCATCTAAAGCTGCTATGGCTTGGTAGACGATTCTTGCAATGAAGACTTTTTTGCTTCTCTCTTTTTATTACTAGATAATCCGTACGAATATGACACAACTAATAACATCATGGCAAATAGTACAAGTCCAAGTCCAAGGTGGACTGTTACCAAAACAGCATGCAACCGCTCAATTATTACTACAGCTCCAAGCGTTATCTGACCCATTGCAGCGCCACTAGCAATTATTGAAGCCATTTTCATCCCCTTTGGTGCGATTCTAGATTTTAATGTAAAAGCCATAGTGGCAAGTACTAATAATGCAGTTGTAGCAGCGACGGATCTGTGAAAATATTCAATAATAAATTCATTCATCGGCACAAATCCGGCAGGACAAAGAGGCCATTTAGGACATGTTAACCCTACACCGGATGCACTAACATAACCTCCGATAAACATGAGGGAAAAAAGAGATACAAGAGTGACAAAGGAAAGGGTTTTGAGGAACATTTTTTGATTACCGCTCCCTTGCAGACATCATCCACAATAGCCGTATATTACACACTACATTCCACTTTGTCATTTTATACATGAGTATTTACGCTACACTTCTCTCTCAGCTATCTATTGAACTTTGAGCGTTCCTGTCATGTATGGATGGACCTCGCAATGGAAGGGATACTCACCGGATTTCAGGCTAGCAGTGCTAACTTTAGCTGACGCCGCAGGTGCAATGATGCTTGTGTCAAACAATTTTCCTTTGGCCGGATCATCTAGTCCTTTTCCACTGGTAACTGTATGAGGAGTTTGGTCTTTGTTTTGAACTTGTACAGTATCACCTTTCTTCACGGTCATGGGATTGGGATCATAAGCAGGGTTTCCCTGAGTAGAAGCGCCTACCGGAATAGACAGG
>DATDFS010000171.1:0-4395 GCA_036522495.1 Nitrososphaeraceae archaeon
GCTTCATTATATTGAGTTAAGCTTCATAACCCTTGGTTGCAAGGAATTATTAGTTTCATCACTTCGGATCAATTGAAATAGCTAGATGAAGGCATACAAAATCAAAACCAATATTTTTCGTATCAGGCTGATGGAAGAAAAATTACCATGTTTAGTCATAAGAGCAATAATAGAGTAAGTTTGGACGTTATCTATGGAATTGAGTTTGGTTGTCGGAAAAAAAGATTAGAGCTAACAACTAATCTGTCATTTTTTTACGTGTGTAATCAGAATTGTGGTCACTTACTACTAATGTTAAGATTATTGCTTACCTGTTTTGTAATTTATGATGCAATTTTTAGTTACTTTCGTACATGTAGAATAAAATGCCCATTAGAAACTATACGAAACGGTATTTGATAATTTGAAAGGATTATAGATAGATGCTGTTACTCCTGCTTCTCCAAGCATGGAACCAAGAATAAAGCCGAGTGAAGAACAACTTGCCCATATACTTGTATTCAGATGAAAGTGATGATATCTGTATCTTTGATATTTGAATATACGCGTTATAAAATTCCAAAACGATGAAAGGGCATTTTGTAAAGTGCTGCAATGTTGCGAATATATGCAGAACTGGCTACCGCCAATCATCTATAAAATAGACATCAGGCCTATTGTAACCTGGTTCATTGTGTCTTTGCATTGCTACCCCTTGTATATCGGTGCGGAACCCGTGTGCTATCATTTTCCGATAAGCTTCATGGCGTCCTGTATTGACACCCGCTGCAAGACTAGGCATTCCCTGCTCTCTGGCCAGTTCTTCACATACATTTAGTAGATGACCAAAGAATAAACCCGCATTATGTCCAGGTTGGATTGCGCCGACCTTGACATAGCATGTCTTGCTTCCCGCCTCAGATCCAGCTCCCCAGTGACATACAGCTAGACCTAGCAATCTTCTTTCCTCTGCATTGTTATTCCTGTTCCACAGCAACACAGTATCACCAAGCTTTTGTGTCTTCACGGCAGTTATTTCCTGCTTCAGGTCTAGGCCTTCATAGATTGAATTAGTCAAAGCGCGACAAGCATCAAGGCATTCTGCCTGCTGGTTCTCCTTTGTTAGTTCAGAATATTTAGACCAATTCAAACCATTTTCATGTGTTGCTGTTGCTGCTCTCTTGTCCACTGCAACATCAACAGGCTTGGACATAACAGCTGTCAGAAACCACGGCCAGAAGCCGAATTTCTGATACAAGCCGAGATGCTTTGGACTATGAGAAAAGGTGAAGAGACCCACATGTTTTGTACCCCACTCCTCAAAAAGATTGATGGTTGATTCTACTAGGCGTTTGGCAACTCCCCGATCCCATAAATCCGGCCGTATGGATAAAAGCCCAAAAAAACCAACACTGCCCCAGTTTGTTACAAAGTTAGACCCTACAAGCTCTCCATTTATCTCAGCTGCTAAGGCGCCAGATGGGTTAGCTAAAAAACGCGTTCGAACAACGTCTGCATCTCCAAAGAATGTCATTGGATCTGGCAAACCAACGAATGTACCGAATGCTAACCTAAGGATGCGATCAGCTTTGGGTAAATCGCTTTCCTGGAGCGGGCGGATATTAACGTTCTCAATCATTACTATATTCTCTTCTCTCGACGTATGTTATTATGTTTCTAATAGGTATATTAGGTATATCGGCTTTTAGCGTTTGACTCAAATTGACAAGGATTACTATTAGAGCTATCGGTATTGTCAGTTCAGTTTTCTACCGCTGAATGAGGTTCCTGTTATTATAACCATGATGTATCAGTGTAATTTTTGCGTTATACAACGTGTGCTGAAATTATCTTCCCTGTTCGAACAACAACGAGAAGTATTTGTTTGATCTTCTGGTTGTCTGTCAAAGTGTTGAGAAGTCAGCAGAAATCAGTTATGATATAAGATCAATATCACAACGATAGATTGGGTGGTATGTAACTTGATATAGATGAACCATGATGGTGAATAAGCAGCCATTGATTGGTGTCATCATTTTCAAATATATTAGTAGCAATGACACCAAGTTTAATATTCTGTCTATTAACTGAAGTTTCTATGTTTTCTAAACATACAACTACTGCAATATTATTATTAAAGACTCTTACCTTGGGGTTTGTAATCATAAATTTAATCATCTCTGTATTACCAAATATGATTACCCAACTTTCACGTATTGCCAGCCAACCAGTAAATAAATCCCAACCAGGATGTATGCAAACAGTATTATCTTCATGTTTCCATAATCTTTCCATCCGCTCGATTGATAGACTCTCAAAAGCATTGTAGAACTGAGTATTAACATTCTCCACTTGTGCTAGGACTTCATGATCTTTCATCTAATCATTATATATAGACTACTTGACTATTAATCTGGCTAGCATCCTATTAGAAAACTCTGTAGATTGATAATATATCTTGAGAGAAGTGTGCCACTTCTTGAAATTCGAATTCTGAAAGTAAGTAAACATCGTCATTCTATTTAATTAGATAACAAGACAAAGACCTCTAAAAAAGGATAACAACAAGGAGCATGAAACAGTATCGCCTCAACGACAATTAGGCTCGGACTTTCACACAAGTTTTACATGCCCTCCAGTACAACTCGGAGGACCACCTAAGTGTGAACGTACCATCTCTTTTGCCTCTGATTCAGGTACTTTTTCAGTGGCTGGATAGATCTATTCCATAGGAAAAATTGTTGATATAACATATTTCTAATATTGCCTCAGCTCCGAATGGGTCCACACCTTATTGCTATTAGCCTTTCTGACTATGATCCAGTCTTTATTCCTTAGGAGAAGCATCAGAAGAACTGGTTTTGAAGCTACGGTCATTCCTAATCATCATCTATGATATACAAACAAACCTGTAATTAACGCCTAGGATAACTCAGATTCTTTACTTTACAAGTGCAGAATTAATCGATATGTATATCATTGAACATACTTCCGAAGTGTTGTAGGTACAAAGATAGAATATGGACTTATTAAGTAATGGTTACTTTATAAATATATACCAACTAGCAGGTTTCAATACATTTTATAATAACTATAGATATAGATGCCAATTGACCTTCATTAATTGTTTGGCACTAGATAGTTAAACCAATTTATTAGGATGTTTTAAAAACAATGAATGCTTCGATCAAGGGGAGATAAAATTTGGGCTTTTGGGATATAGAATCCTTTGAGGATGAGGCCGATGATGGGAATCACACTATTTGGTATAATGCTTCATTTGAAAGCAGTAGTCGTTCGTTAGAAAGATGGCTATGTAATGAAAGTAATTTTATTACTAATGATGACATGTTTGCAGAACTCTATGAAAACGTTGAATGGAGAAAACAAGACGAAATAACAAACGAGAGATTTGAAGATATAATACTATATTCAAATATGTCAAAAAATGTAACACGAAAATATAAAAGTCCTAAAGACCGGCAGATAAGAAAAGCATATTCATTATTTTATGAATATTTAGAAACCATTCTTGGAGAAGATGAAAAACCAAGGAAAGAATTTGAAAAGAACGCTAGAGTGATTAGTAATATTGATGATAATAATTCTAAAGCTGATGATGATTATGATACTGCTGTATTTCAGAGGACATCATCTAACAGAGAGGATCCCCTAGTAGAAGTAATTACATCAAAAAATGATATCAAAGTGGTAATAGAAATGCCTCTTGTGAAGAAAAAGGATATAAAAGTAAATGCATATGAAGGTTGTCTCGAAGTATACACTGATAATATTCGAGAGAGAAAGTATCGTCATGTTATTGATATACCGTCAGATGTAGATATTACTTCAGGTAAGTCAACATATAGAAATGGAATACTAGAAGTAGTATTTCGCAAAAAAATGAAAGGATATAGTTGAAAGTACTCTTACTCTTTTTTGTACTATAATGACAAAACCTAGAGACAAATATAACAGTCCTAATCTAGTGCTATTCACACCTAACACACATCTAACACATTAACTCCTAAATTAATATCGATTATTGTATTAGCATCATTAGAAAAGGGGTTGTTGCCCTTTTAATACTTGGAATCTTTTCCTTCCCCGTTTCCGAATTCTTTTAGTCCATTCTCCATACTCAGTTCGTGATACATTCGATGAAAGGTTGAGGGAAGAAGAGTTCATGATAGGTAGGCAGGCTGAGTGCCAAACCAAAAATAACAAACACAAATGCTACTTGATGATTTAATCGAGTCTTATCGCTGGAACTATTGTATACAAAGTTTATATCAATATAGCAAATACTTGTATGGTTGTTTGAATGAGGGAAAAGCCAGTATTTGAAAGCTGAAGCCATTTCTCCCAAGGGTCTGCAAATTGCACAGGTTGTACTAGGGGTTATTGCCATAGGCT
>DATDFS010000172.1:0-8095 GCA_036522495.1 Nitrososphaeraceae archaeon
GTGGCAGCAGTAATAGTACCAGAATAAGCAATAGCACTCAAAAACACGATAGAAGAAATAGTCAGAAATGATCCTGTGAATAAAACTAATACTAGGGAAACAACAAATCTCCCAACGAAAAAGATACCCAGGCTTACAAGCTATTCTCCAAAGGAAAGAAGCCAGTACAAGTGGCAATCGAATTAAACCTTGGGTAATGACAGGTAAACAACTTCTTCAGAGAATTCTGGAAATTAAAGAACTTAAATGGATTATATGAGATCTATACACAAATAGAGCATTGCCTTCCAAGCTTTTTGAAACTACACAAAACATTGAAGAAAAGAGGTTTGAATCCTAATAATGTAGAGTGGTTTGCAGAAGCTATAGAAACAGGAGCTATTAAGATTCCAGAAATTCAAAAGCAGTATTCCAAAGTAAAGGACGAGTTAGAAGCCAATGACTACAAAAAGACGATGGCAAAATATCAACTAGACGATATGAATAATCAGATCACATACCTAAATAGAATTAGCTTTAACAAAAGAAACGAGATAGCATATTTGAAGATTGGAGTCCAAGAGTTAGAAGGGTATGTTCATGGACTAGAAAGTAACGGCCAACAGCAACAAAAACCCAATGAAACCTATAGCTGAATGCGCCCTCGAGTAAGAAACAAGAGATTATAATGGACTGGTTTCTACAGTAATTCTATGTATGATCCTTATGGCTTAATCCAGGACCAAATCTTTATTCAATTCCTTTGTAAATGATAGGGAGACGAACGTGAAAACTAGTCTCTCCAGGTTTAGAGTTAAAACGTATGTCTCCTTTGTGAGTATCCACAATAATCCTGTGGCTTATACTTAATCCAAGGCCAGTACCTTTACCCAGTTCTTTGGTTGTAAAGAATGGTTCGAAAATACGAGGTTGTACATCTTTTGGAATGCCTCGACTACCGCTATCCACTATTTCTACAAGTATATGAGTATTACCCTCGTTTTTGGTACGAATCAAAATAGTTCCATGGCTGCCTATACCATCAATTGCATTATCTATAAGATTAGTCCATACTTGATTCAGCTCATTTCCAATAGCGTTGACATGCGGCAAATTAGAATCATATTCTCGAATTATTGTTATATCAGCTTTTTTCAATTTGTGTTGAAACATAGTTAATGTGTTTTCTATCCCATCATGAATGTTGACGTCCTGTAGCGGAGCCTGATCCATATACGAATATGATTTTACCGCAGAGATTAGTTCACTAATACGTGCAGTACTGCTCTTAATCTCATAAAGCAAATGATCTACCCTTGTCGTAGCATTAAGCCATCTAAGAATATCTCTCAGCAAAAGATCTTGCGCTATGGCATTACTATCGGTACTTGTGCCCGCTAGAGGGTGTAACACAACGTTGTTAGCTATATCATTTAGCTTATCTATATCTACTTCTATGTTAACTAAATCAGATGCAAGCTTCCATCCGTCATTAATACCATGGGATTCAAGCCATTCTATGATCCGGTCTTCCTTTTCACTTTGTGTTATGGGGTCATCCATAGTATAGGTATTGCTAGCAGAATTTTTATTTAGAGTAGGATATAGATTTGGCGAGTCTGAATCGAACTTTAGAGTATCATTTCTTAATTTAGAAAGATATGACCATTGTGTAGCAGTTATGCTCTGCTGCCCATTTAACTTCTGGATAATGGATCTCCATTCTTGGATAGAGTCAGATAATTGTGTTACTGCTCTATTAGCAGCTGCTGCAGGATTATTCAATTCATGAGCAAGGCCCGCAGCTAAACCACCAAGTGCTATAAGCTTTTGATTATGTTGCAACGTTGTCTCTAAGGTTTTAAGAAGCTGAGCCATTGAATGCAGAATCTGTCTCGTCAGAGCAGGAGAACTGTATATCATTCGCCAGAATTCATCTTGGTTCCATCTTAATAGATGGCTTTTCTTCGCAGCATATGCAGCACATTTATGGTCTGACCATCCAAGGATAATAGGAAGTTCTCCAAAATGGTCTCCTGAATTAAAAGTTGAAAGTACTGCTTCTTTAGATCCATCCCTAAGTATGACCTCTACTTTCCCATCTAATATTACATAAAACGTATCATGTTCTCCTTCTGCAATTATTTTATCTCCTACTTTAAACCAAACCTCTTTTCCCTTTTCTATAGATCTTAATTCCTGATCGGTTAGTCCTGAAAATAGCCGTATTTGATGAAGAAAAGGCTCGCTGTCGTGAGTCATATTATTATTGTTAGTATTAATAGTTATATTCTCATGATTATCGTCAATTTCTTGATTGTTATTTTTATCGTTATTATTATCCGACATGAGTTATTTTACACCTTTTTCAAGTACTGGTGTATAAGTTGAACAGCGATAGATCCTTCACCTACACTTGCAGCAACTCTTTTCATAGAACCATGACGCACATCGCCTGCTGCAAATATTCCTGGTATATTTGTCTCAAGTAAAAAAGGTAGACGGTCTAGTGTCCAGCCCCGAGGCTGTTTATTTCCATCATAGATCAAATCTGGACCAGTCAAAATAAAACCGTTTGCATCTCGCTCTATTAGTCCAACAAGCGCATCAGTATGTGGTACAGCACCGATAAATATGTAGAGTCCAAGAGATGGAAAAGTCTGCACCTGTCCTGTTTGAGTATTTGTTATGGTAATAAATTCAAGCCTATTTTCGCCTCGTACCTCTGTCACTTTTGAATTCAGTAATACACGTATATTATCTATTTTATCTATTTGATGTATAAGGTAGTATGACATGCTTTTGCTTAAAGAATCGCCACGAACTACAAGTGTTACTGTTTTAGCATATTTAGAAAAATGAATTGCAGCTTGGCCTGCAGAATTGGCACCTCCAACCATAAAAACATCTTCCCCTTTATAGGATAATGCTTCTACCATAGAAGCTCCATAATATACACCAGATCCAGTCAGTTTATTTATTCCATTCACATCTTTCAACTGGCGATAAGATACTCCACAAGCAATAAGCAGGGCATGGCAGCTTACCTCTGTCCCATCATTTAATTTAACTATTCTATATGGGCCATCAACTCGTAAACCGACAGCATCTTGTGGAGTTAGAATTTCGGCACCGAATCGAACTGCCTGAGCAGCAGCCCGTCTAGCTAGGTTACTACCACTCAAACCAGAAGGGAAGCCAAGGTAATTTTCGATATTAGAGCTCATACCTGCTTGTCCCCCCGGTGCATGTCTTTCGATCAGCAATGTACCTAGACCTTCTGAGGCTCCATATACTGCTGCTGCTAGTCCTGCAGGACCTCCACCTATTATTATTAAATCATAGAAAGGCATCTGTGCACGTGTCTTAAGACCAATTTTTTCTGCAAGCTCTGAATTAGATGGTTCCTCGATATATGAGCCATCAGGAAAAATTACAACTGGTAGACTCAAAGAGGACGTATCAAATGGCGAAGATTCTGATCTAGTAGAGGATATACTGCTGTCATTATTATCAGCTTTTTTATTATCAAGAATAGAAAATGAGCTACTAGAAGTTGCTGTTGTGGAAACAGTAGAAGTATACCTAGAACTACCGTTCTTGCGAGTTGATTGAAGATAAGAAACCAATTGGTGAGCTTCTTCACTGGCCTCTATATCCAGCCATTGATAAGGTATGCCATTTCTCGCTAGGAAATACTTTACATCGTAAGATTTTGATGACCATCTTAATCCTATAATCCTAATTCCTTCAAATGGGGGTTTGGTCAAAGCCCACCAGTCATCTAATAGGTCATCAAGTATTGGGTATAGGTGTTCTTCTGGCGGGTCCCATGGTTTCATCAAGTAATAATCAATTTTAGCCTTATTAATGGATCTTATAGCAGCCTCTGTATCCGCATAGGCTGTAAGCAATACACGCTTAGCCTCTGGAAATATATTCATGGCCTGTTCTAGGAAATCTACTCCTGATAGATGAGGCATTCTTTGGTCTACTAATAGTAATGCCAGGACCTGATTTCGTAATTTTAGCTGTTTTACCAATTGAAGAGCCTTTTGACCAGATTCCGCTTTAAGAACACGAAAGCGATTACCATATTGCTGTCTTAAATCACGTTCAATAGCCCTAACTACTTGTGGATCGTCGTCCACCGTAAGCAAGACAGGTCTCATATACTTATATCAATACCTTCTACTATAACTTATCAAGCCAAATATTTGAGTTGCTTTGCTGTTATGCTTGAACTTATTGTCTCATCCCTGAATTTGCATCCTATAAAATGCCATGCTACTTCTAACGCCAGAAATGTAATCACAAATCCAACTAAGATATGCTAAATCTTCAACCAACTAAAGCACCTGCAAGTTTTGGTTAGAAACTTATGCTAACTGGGGTAGATTAAAATTCAGCTGGCTGGCTCTGCCTGCACCATTACTCTGAAAGTCTTATGGCTAACACTAGATATATAGTCCTTCAATAAAAGACTTCTATTTCACATATGTCGGAGCTTGCACTAGCTTTTTATTAAAAGCTTCCTGCAAAAAATTCGAAAGGACAATCAGTAAGAATATTTCTTTATTTAAGATTTAATGAGTAAGGTGAATTGTTGTAATACTTTCGAATCCGCGCAATATAATAGAAATTTGGATCTTCAATTATTATCTTGTGAAGATCTTTTCTATCAGATTACTGTACTATAAGTTATTTATTCGATATTGTCAAGCAGCCGCATAAAGAGTTTTGATGGGTGGTAGGAATGATATATGAAAAGCTGGTTCAATATGGCCCTCTTCCAATAAGGATTCTAGCTGGAATTGCATTTTTAATTCATGGTATACCCAAGCTTTCCAACATATCAGGTACAGAACACTTCTTTTCAAATATGATAGGATTACCAGCTACATTGGGACCAGTAGTTGGATTGCTAGAAGTAGTAGGTGGTATTGCATTACTTGTGGGAGTTTTGACTAGGATAGCTTCTATTCTATTCATAATAGAAATGATTGGTTCTACAATCATTGCCAAATTACCAAAAGGATTTGTTAGTGGGTATGAACTGGACTTGTTGCTCTTATCAATAGCTGTTAGCCTCATATTAAGTGGCCCTGGAAGAATATCTATTGAGTGGAACATATTAAAAAGAGAACTGTTTCCTAGGGGCAAGCAAATAATATTACAGCAATAAAGATAACAGTCAAAGTCTACGTCATGCCATTGATAGCATTATGATCTGGGAATAAAGGATGTTTTAGATCGTATTAAATAAAACTAATCCAAATCAGAGCTCTGGTGGGAGTATAAGCTACTTTTTTAATTTTCTGTCATCAGTGGTACGGAACTCGCAATTGATTGCTATTACTATTCTTTTCGATGGGAATATGATAAGCCGGTGAACTTCCGACGTCGACCAACTGACATCATTGGCAATGTTGTACTCTATATATCTACGAGTATAGGAATATGCATGCCATGTTAGGCATAAGAACAGCTTGTGTGGTTGTTAAGTGAAACACACTACTGTCATCAACGGCGGCATCAGGTGGAAGGACTTCAGCATCAGCTAGCGCTAGTACAAGCGAAACCGGAGGATTCAACCCACAATGCCGAGTATCAGTTAATATATTCTTATATGATGTAAAGATGATCTATATAACAAGTACTTATCTACTGCTCTGTTGCATAACCTAACAACAGATTAACTCGTGTTCATTGTACCGTAGCCTGATACGCAGATGGTACTTTGTTATTAGCATGAGCTTTAGATTTTTGCCAGAATGACGGGAAGATTTGTCTTATGATCTTTAACAAACGATAGAGGAAATTAAACTTCCAAAACTGGAGAATTCAGCAAAACTTTTATGGAGAAATAGAACACGTATGGAAAGAAAATGAGTATATGTGTTAACCAGTTTGTTTTTGTATTTTCTCTCGCTCTGCTGCTTCCTCTACGCTTTCAAGTGGATCAGATTCTAGTACTGTGAATCCTTGATCCGCGGGTATCTCTGCTTTTTTTGCTTTAGCTGGTTTTGGTATTGATGGCTGTGCGGTTGGGTCTATTTCCCTATCAGAGAAAAGGCAAAAATCTACGTTTTGAAAGCCGTCTACTCTACAGACGCTTTTTTCTTGAGCCCAAATCAGTGGTACTGGAAGCCCATTTACTGCATAGCTTATAGTACCATGGTCTTCAAATGTTGCTCCAAGCTGCCAGTCATGCTGCGGCTTGCCTGTGCTATCAAATGGCTCCAAATTATACCACATTTCCCAGTGTGAAGACTTCCCATCTGGATTTACCCAGTGAATAGTCTTTACTCCAATCCATTTTCCATTATCAGCTATCTTTAGAGGACTACCAAATAGATTTGGTTTTGCATTTACGTATGGAAAATGGGCATAGTTATAGTTGACCTGTATAGTGCTATGTGTTGCGGTGGGATAAACCATCTCTATCAGAGAACGAATACTATCGTCATTTCTACCACCTAGCTTGTGGGAATAGGCCTGATGAGTGCCCAAATCTCCATGAACTCTGATGAAAGTTGTAAACTCTTCATTGAGGATCGTATCAGGCGGTGGTTTGAATAAGTATGGCAAGGTAGCATTATTTGGTAGATTATTCCAAGCATATCGTGTGTTGTTTTGATATAGTCCTTTAGCTGGGTATACATCAATCCTGGTGGTTCTTCCGGGAGGACTGCCGCTATTGTAAGTTATCTTGCTACCTGTTGTGTTGTAAAATACAAGGGATCCTTCCTGTTTTTGCTCGTAAGGCAGCACAGATCCGCTGCCGTATGAAACATTGAATATCTGCCTGTCGGCGTTATTTCCCATGTAGACCTGCTTACGACCAGGTTTGTCAGGATAGATCTGCATCACACCATCAGGCCCTGTTGTTTTACTCATACCTATATACTCTATCTTAGAGAGTACTACTTTACTTAAATATACTGCTTAACATCGTAGTAATGTAGGAACTGATATTCTGGTGTTAGTCCTAAATCATTGCAGCAGCAATTGTATCCAATGATTGTATCTAATATTTGCCATTGTGTAAACCTTAAAACCATTATCATGCAGATACTTCATTTCTGCATCAAACAAGTCAGGACTAGTGTCACTCAGGCCTATGTATGTGGACAATCACCAACAGCAAAAATGTGAATGTTCATTATCCCATGTAGAATATTTTTCTTGTTTTTATAAGAATCAACCCCGTAACTTTTTTCAATTTTTGTTAACTATAATCTCTGCCGATGGTCGTACAACGTTTTTCTTATACTACAACCATAATGGTTAAAGAAATTAGAAACTGTTGTTATTGAAAAGCTAATTATTATGATTTGTTAAACTAGTACCAGAATGGAAGAAGAAAAGGATATCAAGAAAGAGATATTGAAACCAATTACTAAAGTAAAATCCAAAGAAGATAAAGAATTACAAGAATTAGAGGTAGAATCAACAGGTGGAGGAATGGGAGCGGGTGGAGGAGGTTAGTATCCTGTTCCCTTAGCAGTACTGATCAACTAAAGCCAGAAGATTTCAATGTTCCATAACACTACCGATCACTATATTCATTTACTATTTTATTGGTCTTATATGCCCCCATTGTAAATAAATCCAGGCTCCAATACGGATTCCAGAAGAAGCCATTGTGTAAACAATTGCCTTGATTCTTCTATCAGGATATTGCACTACTTTTCTTATTTCGTCAAGTGTGGGGATTCTGTCATCAGCATATTTCTTGCCTTTTGGAAGCCCACGAGTTATTTTGTTCCATTGAATAGGCATGACTGCCATCTCGAAGAACAATTTGATACTTTTTACATAATTCCTGACCGTCACACCAGTTATCTCCTTCTTTTCTACAGAATCCTTCTGATACTGTACAAACTTTAGTATATTCTTCAATGCCCAATTGTTATTCTCCTTTCCCATTTTAGCAAAGGCTTTGGCTCGCTCATGCAGTGTTTCACCTGCACTTGCTGCTATTCCAATAAAGTCAAGAAATTTAGCTAACCTTGTCTGATATCTATCTCTTGTCATTGGTGCTTTCATAGCATAAATATACAACGACCAAGCATCGAACTCTTCTAATTCTGTTGATTCTACCAATTGTTTT
>DATDFS010000173.1:0-3450 GCA_036522495.1 Nitrososphaeraceae archaeon
ATACACCCCACCTATGTCAAAAAACGCAAATTGCCCCGCAGTATAATCCAATGGTGATTTATCTGTTTTTCCTTCTCCTTGATCACCTTGCTTGCTAAACTTAAATGATACTACATCAGTACCCTCAACTTTATCTTTTTCTAAAAGCGTTAGCTCAAGCCGTGAGGAAACTTTACTTTTGTCTTGTTTCTTAACTAGTATGTTATTATCGTCTACTTTTACTTCATAGATTGACTGTGATGTATCTGCATGTGGATTTGTCACCTCTCCTGGCCTTACATCAAATTTGGAACCATGCCAAGGACACTCAATTTCGTAACCATCAAGCGTGCCATCAGCTAGGGGACCGCCTTCATGTGTGCAAATACTTCCGATTGCATGGTATTTTCCCTCGATGTTAACTACACAGATATTTTCATCCTCAACTTCGACTTCTTTCATATGCGAAGGTTGAATATCCTTTGTATCAGCAACCTTAACAAAATCCTCACTCAATACAAAGATCGTCTTCATTACAAATCCACAGCCTATATGGTTTTCTATTTGAATGTCAGATTTTATGAAATAATGTATATAGTTCAGGCAAACTATAAAATAATTTTCTCCTTGATTTTATTAAGCCAATACAATTCTAACTTTTTTGATCTTACCAGATAGATTACGGGCCTACGTTTTCAGCATTTATTTTCTTTTATAGTACGATCTAGTAGCGTGCGGACTAGCTCGTTTTGATTTCGTTTAGTTTCTTGTTAGTCTTTAATTCTCCATCCCTGATTGAATCTTTTACCGTTTGTAATGAAAAATCTGCGTTCTCATAGAGGGATGGAAATGGCTCGCTCCTAGTTATATAATAGACACCCTTTATTTCTGCTCCATGCTGTTCTGAAACTTTTTTGTATCTTGCCCGGATCCTTTCAAACTTCTCGTTATCTTCTTTTTTTTCAGAATTAAAATGATCTTCTAACATCGTGTAAAGATCTTCAATAAGCCTAAGATAGTAAGTAATTGCTTTTGACATTTGTATACTGTGAAAAGTTTTGTCGCTGAACATAATATCCCGCGCTCTATGCTGCACTTCCTGTAAGTTGTCTGGCAGCGTATCGCATTTTTTGGGATAATTTTCGACAAGAAAAACTCGTTTATCTTTTACCGGGGAGGCTTCTATCACTTCTCTTAGCGGAGTATTGCTTAGCAAACTGCCATCCCACGCGTATACCCCTTTTTCTACTTCCACCGACTGGAAATAGTATGATGGATATCCTGTTGCAGCCAGTATATGCTTTGAAGTTATTTGTTGTCTGGCACTATCAAAAATTAGCGGTTCTGCAGTCAATACGTTAACTGCAGTTATAAGTAGACGTGAATTAGATTTACCATTGGGCTGCAATTTGTTGTAATCAATATATTTTTCAGCAGTCTTCACCAAAGGTGAGTGGTCATACAGATACGTCCACTTGTTAGGTGTAAAATACTGTGGATCAGTAAGGCAGTGTTCAGGTCTCCATCTTGGTACAAAGACCTTCTTATTTCCATAAACTGCTGAACTATAAAATGATAATGTTGATTTTGTTTGGGAAACAGGTGTCAGTGCGGGGAAGCCTGGAGTTGAAGTAGGGTATCCAGCCAACCATTCTATAAAAGGAGAATTTAAGTTTGCATTACTGCCTTCAGCGAGTTCCAACCAGAATTGCTCCAGCGCCTTTTCAGGATGATCTTCCTTACTGCCGGCTATTATGGCGGCGTTTACCCCACCAATTGATGTGCCTGCGATTATGTCAATTTTTATATTACTATTTGCAAGTGCCTTGAAGACTCCGCAGCCAAAGGCACCCAAAGAACCACCTCCCTGAAGTATCAACACATTCTCAATATTAGACATTTAATTTTGTGCCCTAGATATCATTACCTCCTATACTTACTATATCATTCTACGTAATGAATGTGAATTAACTTATCATAGAACCTAACTGACTTAATGTTGACAAACTCCAGCATCCCGTATCTTGACAACTCTACCAAAGCCACTCTTCTTTACTCCTCCAAATGGGACTCTTGGGTCAGAGGCGACTACATTATTGACAGATACTATGCCTGATTCTATACTATTTGACAATCTTTCGGCCTTACCGAGGTCTTGAGTCCATATGCTTGCTCCAAGACCATACTCCGAATCGTTAGCAAATTTCATAGCTTCGACTTCATCGGCAGCTACAATAATCGGAGCCACTGGACCAAATACCTCCTCCTGTGCTATATGAATTTTTGGGGTAACATTCTTGAGAACTGTCGGTCTATAGAAATACCCCTTCCTTCCCTCCATCTGCTTTCCTCCTGTGAGGATTTCAGCACCTTCTTTAATCGATTCTTTAACCTGGGAATCTATTTTCTTCAGGCCGCCGGCGTTTACAAGAGGTCCTACATCTGTATCATCGGCTAGAGGATCTCCTACATCGAGTCCCTCTACTTTTTGAACAAATTTTTCGATGAATTCATTCGCTACCTTCTTTACTACAATAAACCGCTTTGATGCTATGCAGCTCTGGCCACAATTAATAAATCTGCCTTTGACTGCACCATCGGATGCTTTATCGATATCGGCATCCTCACACACTATAAAAGGATCGCTACCTCCTAACTCCAGCACGGTTTTCTTTACTTGTGATGTGGCTCTTTGTGCAACTTTTGCACCTACTGGAACGCTCCCTGTAAATGTTACAGCGTTAACATCGCTAGAATCAATGAGTGACTCTGCAATACTAGAATCTCCTACCAACGTTTGGAACACTCCATCTGGTAGCCCGACATTGTCGAAAGCTTTCTCTATTTCAATTCCACACTGCATGGTAGCACTGGATGGTTTTAATACAATGGTATTGCCAACCATTAAGGAAGGTGCTGCAAATCTTAATGCTTGCCAGTAAGGAAAATTCCAAGGCATTATACTACCTATTACTCCAATAGGCTGAAATTTTATCACTGTTTTCCTGGCATCGGTGTTGATAACTTCGTCTGTTGAAATGATCTGTCCATTATCAGCATAATATTCCATTACCCATGCACATTTTTCGACTTCGGATCTGGATTCTTTTATCGCTTTTCCCATTTCATTTGTGGCTGTCCTGGCAAGTCTCTCCTTATCTTTCCTCAGTTGATTGGCAAAATCATGAAGGAGATCGATTCTCTTGCTTGCGTCTTTTTTCCATTCATCAAATGCATTTCGTGCCTTTCTTGCCTTGTCATTTATCTGTTGTTTAGTCATAATCTGGTATTCATTAAGACCCTCTTCTGTTGCAGGATTTACCGTCTTTACTTTTTCATTCTTATTCAAGGATTTATTACTCCCCTGCCAATAATTTTACCCTCTTTTAACATTGTTAATGCTTCAGTTGCCTGATCAAGTTTAAATCGATTTGAGACAAGCGGCTTGATCACTCCCCTCCTTGCCAACGA
>DATDFS010000174.1:0-3971 GCA_036522495.1 Nitrososphaeraceae archaeon
AAGAATTGAAGTTTATAGTTTCTATAAATTATGTTCAAAGACTGTGCTTGTAACTTATTTCCAAATTGCCTGCAATGCCTATCAAGAGTCGGTATAAGATATGTATTTTTGTTGCTTTTCTGCGGATGTGAATCAAGCCAATCTTTTATGTAAGGAACAGAGTGAAATAATGGGATATGCCTAGTACCCGTTTTGCCATTAACCAGTACTTCTGCGTATTGCTGCGTTCCATTTGTTTTAAAGATAATATCCTTTATCTTAAGTCCTAATATTTCATGTGGCCTTGCAGACAAGTCCCTTGCCATTGTATGATAGCATTTGTCTCTTTTGTTAGGGCAATATTTTAGAAATAAAGCATCATCCTCTTCAGTCCATAGATCAGTTGGCTTGTAGATTGATGTTTCCTTTCTCTTAAAACTCGGTATGTTTCCGATTACATGTTCTGGAGTTGGCCTTTTGGCTGGTTCGATATCAGGATTGTAAAGCCATTTAAAGAACCTAAGTATGTAAATCCTCCTAGTGTTATAAGTCCCAATCCATTTATGCAATGGATCTATTTCTTCTGATTTACGGCAATTGTTAAGATATGCCAAAATATCATCTCTTGTCATTTGTAAAAATGGCTTTTGATTAGTACAAGATTCTGATAGTTGGCTTAATGTTATAATCTGGTTTGTTTTATAACTTATTGAAGGATTGATTTCATTATGCATTGAAAAAAGGTAATCTATTATGGTTGAAGCATTCTCTTTTGATTTTGGCTGCAGTCTATTTAATATATTGATGCGATAACTTAAGATTCCAGATGTTGCAATCTTGAACTTGTTATTATTATCAAATAATGTTGTTATTGCTCTTGCTTGTTTTGCTTTTGTTGTTTTTATTGCTTCCGTTGTTAACAAAATTTACTACATATTATCTGCATTTTCCTTGTGTACATAAACGTTTACATCATGAACGTTCGCCCATAGATGATCTTGAACCGTTGCTGAATGATGATTCAACTGGAACATCGGGAAAGTTTTCGTTCATTTTCTGTTCTGCAACTGCACTTGCCTCAACCAAAATCCGATCTACATCTTCTCCGCCAGCATCAAATGTAAACGAGGCATTATTATCTATGCTTCCTACGTTCATTATAATGTCACTGAAAGCTCTATCAACTTCTACCAATTCTGTGTCTACTTCTGACATAACACCTGACATGCCAGATCTTACTCTTGTCAATGCTCCCACTGCTGGGCCTATGGAAGTCATTACGTCGCCAATATCGATTGTTGATTCCAATCTAAGCTGTATCTGTTCTACGGACATCTTTACCTGTGAAATCATCTTGGTTGTCCTCTTGATCTGTGCTAATTCATTCGACATCATCTTAACTTGCTGTGCATCATGTTTTTGCAAATTTAATACAACTTGGTTAAAAAGTGTCTTTTCCTTTCCTCTTAAATTTTCTAAAATATTGTTTAGTTTATGATTTTGTGTCTGGATTTTATTTTTTGCAAATTCAATCCGGGGTTTGAGCGGTTGTTGTGTTCTCAGGTTTTCCTTTATCTTCTCTGAAGTATTTAATCTTCTTTCATTAACCCAGCTACTGCTAAAATTCGTCATTGCAAGATAGGTTTGTAAAATGACGTTAAATTACAATGTCACAATTGAATAACTAAGTAGTAATATTTTCTAAACATTATATATCATGGTAGTAAATTCTATCGAAGTATATATCGTCATACTATTTTCTTGGTTGGGCGCTTAATTATAGTAAAATAAAGCAAACAAAGTTGTATGTTAAGTATATCCAACTAGCTGATTTTTCAATATACAGTAGTCTAAAATGATCATTAATCACCTTTTTAAGATTGATAATGATTAGCTAAATGCATTAGCTGGGGACCTCTCATAAAAAGATGATTACTATTATGGATGTTGCTGCTGAGGTTACAACAAGTGCTGTTTTCGCCAGTCTAAAGTTTGTGTATCCTTAATTTCAAAATTGATATTCTATTCTATTGGAGCTAGCCAGTCAATAAGCACATCCAGTTCATCACAAACCATAGTGATCCTTATTGGACCTAACGGAGATTCGCTTTCATCTTCAATTATTACTACAATTCCAGCAGCTGCTGCCTGCTTATTCAAGAAGAACCATGTAGTATTTGTAATTCTATTATATGTTAACATCCTCCTCAATACTCCCATTGCAGATCTAGATCTAATTTGCTGATAAATGGTATTCAGGGAATCGGCTCCAACAGATCTTGCAACAACCCTGCTATTATATCTGAATTCCGGGGAACATTTGTCAATAACATTGGTAATAGCGGCAATTACCTTTTCAGAATATTCAGAAGGATTAACAGGAGCCTCGACCTTCAATTCGATTTGGGATGTCAAAGGAAATTTTCTCATTAGTTTCTTCTACTTTATACTTTATACATATCATTATTATAATCATCATTTAATTTCAGTAATCCATTTTTGAATTATTGTAAAAGCTTTTTCCTTTAATTCTTCAATCGTTATCTCATTATTAGACAATGTTTCATCTGCCAAAGCGATTGCTTCACTAATCCCTACTGTCAATTCACGTTTATCACGTGTTATAAAATGGTCTCTGACTAATGGATCGTCAGTTCTGGCTCTTTCTTTCAAATGCCAAAACCGTGTAATTGTTGATGCATGAATTGCAAGTATTTTAACGTGCCCTATAGTCTTTAATACTTCAACTTCGGCAAGGCTGCGTACACCGTCAATAACTATATTACCACCACTAACTGTCTCTCTTTCAATTTTTCTTAGAATCAAATGAGAAATTGCTCCTGGACCCAAATCCTTACGCAATTTTAACATTAAATTGCCTAAATTAGCGTCAGTCGGCTCTAAATTTTGTTGTCTAGCCTCTTCTCTTACGATGTCACCCATTGTTATCACTAAAAATCCTTTTTTCTTGAGTGAATCTGCAACAGTGGATTTACCTGCACCGGGCATACCTGTCAGACAGACAATAAGATGCTTGTTTCGTTTTTTAGTTTCCAAATCCATAATTCCTCCTATTTTTTGTTTTTTGTGTATATTATGTCAACTTCCACCTAACTGTATCATTAATGACAATAAGAACAATATAAAATGTAAGCATTAGGAATTTTAGTAGAGATATGTGATGTTATTATTTGTATTAGTGTGGATAAGGTTATGTGGATCATAATTCGGCATCGATACTACTACCCTCTGCTGTGATATTTGGCCATTACCAAAAGCTAAGCCTTTGCATCCTAAAAATATAGATCTTTTCTTTGCAATTGCCAACATTTGCGGTGAAATATCTATAGCCAAGACATGACTGTCACCGTTAGTAGTAGTACTACTACTATCACCAACCACCTCCGCTGCTGTAACAGCCGGTTCTCCAATTCCTGTTGCTATATCCAATACTTTCTATCCTGGCTTAATTTCTGCGAGGTGTGCAATTATAAGTAAATCTATAGATTCTACTATTTTCCACATCAAAAAGACAACTGTAAACTAGAACGTGTTAAAAATCGGTTTAATCTGTTTGTAGATGTATATAATGGTATGATTATATTTGCGAGGTGAATAGATCCGCGGGGATTATATATCCCTTAAACAATATTGAGCAAACTTTTCTGTTAGTGAATCAGAATAGATAGCTTCTGCAACTCTACAAGAACAACAACATATACTGCAAGTAACTTTCAGAGATGGAAGATAAAAATGAACAGCAGAGAGAGGTAAGACGTCCTAGTCTTTACCTTGCATCTATGAAGAGAAATTTCCTACAGTATTTCTTGCGCTCTGTTCCCATGTTTTTGCAGTGTTAACATTTATCCTGGAAAATTCTTTTGCGTTATCTCTTTCACGCTGAATAAGCATTCTGAACGCTTCCATATTTGCAAATACTGAATTATTTACCAGCCTTGTTACAGCGATTGTATTATCTGCAACGCTGCTAA
>DATDFS010000175.1:0-5419 GCA_036522495.1 Nitrososphaeraceae archaeon
TAATATCATGATAGAATAGAAAAAAAATATTATAGTTAGTAGAGAACATCATCGTATCATGTGGCCTCAAATTCACGGTATATGGGGATGCATTCCAGAACTCAGTAACCAATGTGTCGACATGACAAATACCTCCAGTACGTATTTGGGAATAATAGCTGGTGCGTTGGTAGGAGGTTTCATTAGCTGGTGGATTTATAACCGGCAGAATAAAACTTCGAAGCAGCAAGATAGCATACTCCATAGAATAACTATACCAGTTAGCAAATGTTCTCTAACTGAATTTGACTAACGAGTAGCATATGGTAGACAGGAAAAGCTATTTGCAGCCATATTATTCATGAATCTGTTTGACTGTCTCAAGAGGGGAATTAGTTGGGATATACAGAAAAGAGTCAAATGCTAAAGTGAAGGAGCGGCTGCTTCTTGTTACCAGAGTAGTTAATGACGGAGAACTTCCAGCTCACGTGACAGAAGACTTGCATAGAAGTAAGCCATGGGCCTCTTACTGGCTTCATAGGTATAACAAGGAAGGCCTTAAAGGACTACAGAACAAACCAAAGAGTGGAAGAATACCACAGATTCCTTTAGAAGTATCTGCAAGAATAAGAAAGAAGTTAATGGAAAGTAAGCAAGGATGGACTACCGAACAAGTAAATGATCTAATAGTCCACGAATCAGGAATACACTATCACTATACACATGTTTACCGACTATTGTACAAATGGGGTTTTAAACAGAAAGTACCAAGAAAGGTACATGTAAACACTGCATCTAAAGAAGAGAAAATCCAGTTCAAAAAAGAGCCAAGATGGTTCTAGATAATCTACCTAAGGAATTTACAGCAGTATCAATAGATGAATCATTCTTCTTCTTTGACAGCATCGTTAGAAAAGTATGGATATTTCAAAATACAAGGCCAGTAGTCAGAATCACAGGTTCACATCAGCATTCGTCTCTTTTTTGGTGCTATCAGTCTTGACGGAAGACAGCTATTCAGACAGTACAATCATTTCAATGAGGATACATTCTGTGAATTCCTAAAGGAGATACATCACAAGTTTCCAAAATGTTATTTGTTCTTAGACAAGGCCCCTCAGCATTATAAATCCTGCAAGGTAAGAAAGTACTTTGAAGAGCACAAGGATACTTTAATACCAGTCTATCTTCCAACAGCGTCACCGGAATTTATGGTACTGGAAGAATGCTGGAATATATCCAAAAATGATTTGTTAATATTAACACATTATCGATCATTTGCAGAATTTAGAACAAGGATAGGACAGTACTTTAGAACCAAGCAATTCAATTTCAATATGTACAAGTATCTAACTGGATATGCAGGTTAGAAAACATATGCTAACTGGTTTATACAGTATTATCCTACCTATATTGGCTTCATATGGTGCTACCGATTTTTGTGCATCTGATAGATGGAGTTTCGAAGGATCAATATTATTTACAGTAATAGCACTTGCAGTTTCTATTCCGGAGAGCATAATGAAAATAGCAATTATAGTTAATGCAAACATTGGCATCCAATTTTCCCCATAGATGTTATATCGCTTTATTATTATTCGATTGCACCACAGGTAAGACTGTTGTTATCCATTTTTAAATTTACTATTAATTCTCTTTATACCCCTAGCAGCACGTCTATCAACACTATTTTGTTGAGAGTAAAGTGTGCCATGACTGTAGGAGTCGATTCTATTTTCTACACAATTCCTAATGCATCTATAATAAAGAAATGGTACAAGAGTACTACCAGACTGTTTTAGAGTTATAATCAATTTCCAAAAAGCATAATCCATTACAAAACAACTGAAGGGTATAAACAAAGAACTAAAAATATCTTTTCTTCTATAGAACATCTTGAATATAGAATTTTAGCATTATTGATACAATTATCCACGTAATAGATAAATCAGAAAGTATGTATCACTTGAGATATAAGCCTAAATTTAGATAAAAGAATGCAGCTATGGTTAGAAACTGTTAAGGAATTCAGGACTAGTAACTGTTTCATCTCAGTACTAATCAGGTATCGAGTAAATAACAGCTAGAAGGAATAGGGTCCCAAATGAGATCCTTTGACATTCAAAACATAATCATAGGCAGATGATCGTCTTAAGGCTTCCAGTGTTAACGTATGCCCAAGTCTATAATACGTACCGTGATTATCTATATCGAGCATTTCTCCAAATTTGCTCCATACTAGATCTTTTATTGTTGTGTATCCAAACCTTCTTTTGTAGTGACTTCAATGAAATATTTCGGCTTAGTGTTAGGATCCCCTTGTTGATGATAAAGTAAATCTTCAACTAGCTTTCGATCTATTTTAGGAAGTATGGTACTACAGGCTTTCTGGAATTCATTATATTTTGTCTGTATATCCTGAGTTGGATCTTCCGTCTGACCTGATATATGGCATTTTGATATTACAACGACTATTTAAAAATGATGTAATGCACGGCTCTGTAGAAATCATGTATCGAACACCATTAGAGCTTTGTAGGAGCATAATCCACTATGGTTGTTGAAGGAATCCAGATATGTTAGATTGGCAAATACTATGTACCGGGTTCTAAGAAGTTCAAGGATACCTCTGTTTCTTCACCGAAAGAGCAATCATGTATTTACAATGTGGCAGCATTTGATATTGCTCACAATAAGACAGTATGAAGGTAAGAGTTATAGGATGTTTGTCGAATGGCTGGTTGAAGCACATTACCTTAGATTGTACCTACAATTGTCACGTATTCCTCATTTTACAACATTGCAAAAGTTTACAGATAGAATCAACAATTCATTGCTTGAAAAGATAATTTCATCATTCATTATAATTAGCGGTACCAAGCACATCTTTGTGGGAATAGATTCGACCGGATTTAAGATAACTCATGCTTCACAATATTATACTGAAAGAACAGGATTAAGAAGAAAATATGCGAAATTATCTATTGGGGCTGACGTACTACAACAGATTATCTGTAACATAAGGATAAGACGAGCTCCTACAAGGCATGATAATATAGATTTTAGACCAATTATAACAAGGACGTCAAATATACTTCCATTATCTGTGGTGATAGCCGATAAGGGTTATGATAGTGAGGATCATCATCTTTTAGTAAGAGAGGATTTGCATGCATTAAGTATAATCCCAGCTAGATATGAACATGTACCGATATGGAGAACACATGGTAGGCATAGGAAGCAGATGAAACGTGGTTACTCCAAAGTGTTGTACAATCAACGAAACAAGGATGAGACCATTGTCTCGGTCATAAAACGACTATTCGGAGAGCATCTGATGTCTAGATCGATTAGAACACAGAACAGGGAATTATCATTCAGATGTATAACTTACAACATGCACAGACTAACTAATCTGATAATATTGAGGATGTTTTCTACAAAGCCGAGTGGCTCAAGATTTTTAAATTCTATTGATATTGATGAAACATTTAGATATATATTTAGAAGCATAACCAAAAAGTCTGAGGTCTAATTACTGCTTAGTCTAATCAAGTTATATCCTATATTCACGTAAAAATGACTATTACTAATAATGTCTGTTTGAAATAATCAAAATATTGACTTTGGCTAAAACTTAGAGAGGCATTTATATTATGAAAGTAAAAATAGAATCATGAGAAGACAATTAGAGTGTCATCTAAAGGATCAGGACAGCATTACGAATGGCAAATAGTTGATAAGGTAAGGGAAACCCCTGATACATACACATATTCTTTTTCACCCAACTCTGGATCCCAGAGATTTAATTTTAATGTAGGACAATCCGTCACGATTCGCGCATTTCTTAGAAGGCCTTTAGCATCAGGAAAGTTCGAAGAAGGCTTCGTTGAGAGAGCATATTCAATTGCATCATCTCCCACTAGGAATTTGATTGATTTGACAATCAAGGACGAAAAACCATATGGCTATATTAATCCGGCGACCGGAAAGGCTGACGGTTTTGCAGCTTATTTCCTCGAACAGACCAAGATTGGCGACAAGATTGATGTTCGGTTAAATCCAGCAAAAAATCATTTTTTGTGGAAGATTGCGGCTGGACTAGAGAATGATATAGCCTACTGGTCAGGTGCAAACGGAATAGAGTCTGCCAGATGCCTTATTCAATATCTGGAAGATTCAGGGAATCCAGATATTTGTCTTACATTATTCTATAGCAATCCATCTTTACACGTCATCAAGGAGCAAGATGACAGGTCATATTTGAACGTAATCTATTACAAGTGGTTAATCGATATGGCAAAGAAAATAGAGGGTCTTAAGGTCATTTTTACGTTCACTAGAGATAATAAAATATTATCATCAGATCATCCCAGAATTATATATAGAAACGGAAGATTCTTTGTAGGTCCAGATGGAACCAAAGAAAAAACTCTTTCAAAATATCATGGAAATATTAATAATACCGATAAAATTTTTAATCCTATATGTGGAAGCAGCGGTTTTATTAATGGCATAGTCAAGTTACCGAATGGGAAGATAGAGAGAGGAAAGGGAATAATGCAAGATCTGATGGATATTGAAGGTGTTAAACCAGAAAACATTGATAAGGAACAGTATTATCTAGAAGTTGTAGGTGTCAAATAAATACGCTATATTTTAGATGAAGTCTTATCTCACATCAAGAGAGTTAATTTTTAGATAAACAAATTCATGCGATTCTTCAGAATGCGATTTCATTCTCGAGTATGGTATGAGATTAAATAACGTAAGATATTGGGAACAAAATTTGAAAATATGTAACTACTAGGCTAGGGTTCAACTGTAATAGTTACATATGAAGGACTGCTGACTGCATCATTATTATTTATTATTAATTGAAATGTTAATGTGGTGGATTCGGTGACTTGCGGCGCTTCAAATGTAGGTTTGATACTATTGCTATTTGATAATGATACGATAGGACCACCTGCTAGCTGTAACCATGAATAATCTATTTTCTTTCCATCCGGATCGTAACTTTTACTCCCGTCTAAAGTAACACGATTCAAAGATTGCGTATTCTTGTCAGAACCAGCATTAGCGACAGGGATACTCCCAGAACTCAATTCCTTTTCTTGATCATCATTCGCATTATTAGTAGTTGTGTAAGTACTTTGCTCTCCATTAATTATTATCGGAGACGAATTATATGAATTGCAGTAGACTCTGTGCCTACTACAACCTTTCCGTCAGAAGTATGACACGGGCTAATATTGCAAGGGCTAACTGGACAGGGATTTATTAGACATGGGTCAACAGCTTTATCGCATGGATTTGCACTTACACCATAGCCTGTACAATGTTGTTCAATATGATTCGAATTATCTCTATGTATCTCATTTGAACGGCAAGAATTGATGCTTAGTCCAAAACCTGTACAATGTGCCGCTGACTTGGC
>DATDFS010000176.1:0-4149 GCA_036522495.1 Nitrososphaeraceae archaeon
CACACAGTTTTCATTAACTGCATCAATATATTTGGAGAAAATCAGCCATGGATTATCAAAACGTCCTACTTGGCTCGCAATTTTGCTAAAAAGAACTGCCTGGTTCGCTTTGACAGCTGCCTTTTCCAAATCAGAAACAAATTCCTTCTGTACTATTACATCGTTCCTTGTTCCAAGTCTAGTAAGATGCCCAGCAACAATTGTGTCAAAGGCATAGTTGTTTAAGGCTATATCATGAGCTTTGATAAAGCCTGCCGTATCTTTAGCTATTGCCAAATATGGAAATGGAACCCATCCTGGAAATATAATATCTACTAGCATGAGCACCTTTTGTTTTGGAGCGTAAATGAAGATGTTTCCAGGTAGATGGTTAACGCCATAATAGTCTAACTTTAGGGATTGATTTCCGATCTTCAATGTGTAGTTCTTGGTAAAAGTCACCGTAGGAATTGGTGGCACCATGGAAGCATTTTTGGCCACAGTTTTGGCTCTCTGTAACTCCGCTGCAGTTTCTTGTTGAGCTATAAAAGTAGCAGTCTTTGGGAATATTCCCGCAGAGCCGATATGATCTATATGAGCATGACTGTAAATTACGTATGCAACTGGCTTGTCTGTCACTTCCGCTATGGCTTTGAGATAGTTTTTACCAATAGAAGGAGGAGCATCAACTGCTACGACACCCTTGTCTGTCACTAGAAACATAGTATTATAGGAACCATCGGTAACCCAATACAAATGATCTCGGATCTGTTGGACTAGGTATCCTTTTGCAGGTATCGGAGGTCCTTTTGCTGCTTCAGGTATTTGGGTTGTACTGGTAGTAGCGTTGTTAACACTATTAGATTGTTTTATTGTCTGGGCCGCAAATTTAAGATATGCTGTCTCTTCATCTTGTTGTTGTTGTGCTATCGCAGTCTGATTTCGGTTTAATCCTAATGGGATAAGAACAGTGCTAGTTGCAAGGAGAATCATAAGAAACTCACTCCCCGATCGGAGTGCTTTGCTGTTTGGACTTGATTTATTAAGCATATTTGCAGTCCTAGGTCTTATGATATATCTTTTATGGATATAAAAACATCACACGTCATACAAGACCAACAATATTTTACGATTTATACACATATGCTTCTTTGTGTTAGTTCTCGCCTGAGGTGAATATGGGTACCAGTCCCTGTCGGTTTGGGTGCTCAGCAAGGGGAAAAGTCAGCTCCTTCGCTTCAATACGATGACGTAATATGATCGTTCTCTCAGTTTAGTGCTGATGTTGCCCACGTTTCATACAATCATCTATTAATTATATGATAGGTAACATATGCAACGATTACATATCTACAAGAAATAATAGCAAAATTGCCTTAGAGCTCTTTCTATCATCTGTTATCAATTCTCTTATCATTGCTATCGCCTTGTTGTCACTTGCTATCAGCTGCTTTCATCAGTTATCAGGTACTATCATAGCATTTCGATCTGAACTCAGGATAGACCCTGATGTAAAATTTTTCCTTCTTGATTATATACAAAGGAGAATGAGGTTTATTATGAAAATTGGAATACTAGGATCTGGAGATGTAGGCCGCAGGCTAGCTGACGGTTTTATTGAACTTGGACACACAGTTAAAATCGGATCACGCGATCCAAATCAAGGGAAAATAACTGAATGGATTGCCAAACACAACGAGGAAAAAGCATCATCAGGAACATTTGCTGAGACAGCATCGTTTGGTGAATTAGATGTGCTTGCAACTTTGTGGGCAGGGGCCGCTGACGCCATAAAAATGGCCGATCCCAAGAATCTTGCCGAAAAAGTTGTGATTGATGTTACAAACCCATTAGATTTTCCTAAAGGAATGCCGCCAAGACTGGCGATAGGTCATACAGATTCTGCCGGGGAGACCGTTCAGCGTCTGCTGCCAGATTCCAAAGTGATAAAAGCATTTAACATAGTTGGGAATGTGCACATGATACATCCAGATTTTCCTGGCGGTCCGCCTACCATGTTTATATGCGGAAATGATGAGGATGCTAAAAAGACTCTAACAGATAATATCCTCACAAAGTTTGGCTGGGAAACAATAGACATAGGAGGAATAGAGGGTGCCAGACTTCTCGAACCAATTGCATTTCTATGGATAATGCAAGCCCTTAGAACTGGTAACGGGAATCATGCCTTTAAACAATTGCGAAAATAAGCGACCGAAAAGATTAAGACATAGTCACAAACAATGCAGGAAAACGCACACTGATTTTTCTTATAACGGCAAACGATAATCACATGTATATGAATAACGCATAATAGAAACGCACGAGTTCGATCCAAGTATCGCCAACGGTATCTTGTATGACAGTTACGTGCAAACCGCAAAAAATTGAGATGTGAAACTTAGTTCTCTTAGATTCTGCATCGATTGAGCGAGATCTATCAGAAAGACAGCAGAACGAATGGTTTCATCGTTGTAACCATATCTATAAAGAATTAAAAAAAGTTTCAATTTGTACTAATTGCAAAACCTGTATGTGGATTAGCACATTGCAAGTTGAATTCATCTAGCTGTGTTCTATTCGCTGTCAATTGCTCTGTATACTAGTCTTGTTCTAGTTTTATGTTATCAGTATAGCTTGGTGCTGGAAACCATTCTTTACAATATGCAGTAAGGCTCTTTTAATACTGGGAGTATGGTTACACTTGTAATCAGTTTAACTATTAGTTAGGAATATGCGCATATCTTAGTTTGATGTTATAAGTTATTGATGACCTGTGGGTTTGCAAGGTAAATTGCGCTTTTTCCATTCAAGATATTTAGCAAATTTCTAGCTGCTGTTTCGGCCATTTTTGTCCGAGTCAAAAATGTAGCGCTGCCTATATGAGGCAATAACACAACGACATTCTTCATCTTCAATAATGGATTGTTTGGTGAGGGTGGCTCTTTTTCTAAGACATCAAGTCCTGCTCCTGCAATCCATCTTTTCTTTATTGCTTTGGTCAGATCTGTTTCATTAATGATTTGACCCCGTGCAGTATTAATTATGTATGAGCTTTTTTTCATTCGTCTAAGATTTGATTTCTCAATCAAATGGTAACTTTCGTTATTCAAAGAGCAATGAAGAGTAAGAAAATCGCTTTCTGCTATAAGCTCGTCCATATCGACATGTTTAGCTCCAACTTGCTCCTCCATCTGAAGGTTTCGACCATGTAGATTATGGTAAATGATTTTCATATCAAACCCTTTTGCTCTACGTGCCACAGCTGATCCGATTCTACCTAATCCAACAATTCCAATTACCATACCATGAACATCCGAACCCAATAGAAGATGCGGATCCCATCCATATTTCCATCTTTTACTTGTAACAATCTGATGTCCCTCGACGATTCTTCTAGATGTTGCAAGGATTAATGCAAATGCAAGATCAGCTGTTGCTTCGGTAAGTATATTACCAGTGGAAGTAACATGAATTCCTCTTTTCGTTGCCTCTTTAATATCTATATGATCTACCCCTGTGCTATAAGAGCTAATAACTTTGAGATTGGATCCTGCAACATCCATAACTTTTGCATCTATTTTATCTGTTAATGTGCACAGAATTGCATCCTTGTCACGCACTCCCTTCAAAAGATCAGTTCTAGTAGCTGGCTTTCCTCTGTGATTTGCTACACTAACGTTGCATTCTTCCAACATCATAGGTATTGCAGGGTCTAATATCCTCCTAGTAACATAGACACCCCACTTTTTTTGTTTCATTAACCTTATTGCGACAGGCTTCATTATATTGAGTTAAGCTTCATAACCCTTGGTTGCAAGGAATTATTAGTTTCATCACTTCGGATCAATTGAAATAGCTAGATGAAGGCATACAAAATCAAAACCAATATTTTTCGTATCAGGTTGATGGAAGAAAAATTACCATGTTTGGACTTCTTGGGAGGATCTTTAGCCTTCTTCCCAGCCAGTCATAAGAGCAATAATAGAGTAAGTTTGGACGTTATCTATGGAATTGAGTTTGGTTGTCGGAAAAAAAGATTTGAGCTAACAACTAATCTGTCTTTTTTTTACTTGTGTTATCAGAATTGTGGTCACTTACTACTAATGTTAAGATTATTGCTTACCTGTTTTGTAATTTATGATGCAATTTTTAGTTACTTTCGTACAT
>DATDFS010000177.1:0-8467 GCA_036522495.1 Nitrososphaeraceae archaeon
CGCTTGGTTATAGCATCAACATCAAACGATTTTAAGGACAGTTTGACGGTTCTCCAATTAATCGTAATAATGGGATGGTGGTTAACCCTTTCAGCAATCTTTGCAATATTATTCACAAAGTCCATAGCCTTCCTGAAGCTGGGAAATTGAAAATATTTCACAATCTTACATTCTTTTAATTCCCATCAGTTTGGTAATTCAGCAATATCTCTTTGTATCTCTTCATTGGGAGACATACGTATACATCTGTCAAGAGCGTATATTATATTATTGTGTGGTCAGATCATGACATAAGAAGGGGCCAATCAATTCTCCCATTTTTTATATGTGTTAACCAGTACATTCATTTATGCAATTCTGCTTGGAAGCTTGGGGTACTGATTATGAGAAGATCAAAGATATGTGTATTGCCGCAGAGAAATTAGGATACTATGGATTTTATTATGGTGAATCATTAGCAGATATCGATCTTGACTGCTGGACTGTGATATCTGCACTGGTATCTTATACCAATAAGATAAAACTAGGTCCTGTAATAACATATTTACTACCTCAATATAGAAGTATTGCATTACTAGCAAAGCAAGCAGCATCTTTTCAAGAAATATCTGAGGGAAGATTAGAATTTAGGGCCGGAGCTGGAGCGACACTTCAATATGCGACACAATGGTGGTATCCATACGGAATAGACTATCCAAAAGAATCCGAAAGAGTTTCAATACTTGATGAAGGTCTGCAGGTTCTTCAAATGCTATGGGGTAGCGATAATAAATCCTCTTTATACTTTAATGGAAAATACTTTAGTATAAATGGAGCCACTGCGATGAAAAGAACTATCCCTATTACGGTAGCAGCAAAGAAAAAGAGGATGATGAAGGTTGCAGCTAGGCACGCCAGTATATGGGAGTCGTCGTATATTACGCCACAACAATTTTCTTCTCTGAACGCTGAATTTGAGGGTGTTTTCAAAGACATGAAGAGGGACGAAATTAAGAACAACAAAGATGTCATTAAATCAATTGAACTAGATGTTATAATTGCTGAATCGGATACAGAGCTGGAATATAAAAAGAAAATATTTGCGATGGAAAGAGGTCCAGGAGTATATGGTCAAATCCTTAGACACGGCTTGGTAGGAAAACCCGATACTATAGCTAAAAGGATTAACGAATACAAACGGGCCGGTATTGACCAATTCTTTCTTGCTTTCCAAGATCCCTTTGATCTTAAAGCATTAGAGTTGTTTATTGATACTGTGAACTAACAACAAACTATCAATAGACATGCGAAAAGAAATAGCCTCTCTAAGAACGCCTGCTTCTTTTAGGCGGGCTATCTATATAGACTTGATAAACTCTAAACCATTTTTTGTAACAGACTCATAATCTTTCCGTGTCAAATTCGGCTCGAAGCTAATGTAGTGATTATAACCAATATTACGCAGGCTGTTGACAATTAATTTAAAGTCAATGTGTCCATATCCCGGCATCTTTCTATTGTTATCAGCAAAATGGGTGTGTTGTAGCAATCGTTCGGATTTTAATATTGCATGTTCGAAGGAATCTTCTTCGATATTCATATGGAAGGTATCCAATAAAATTCCAAAGTTGTCTTGATTTATTTGTTTGACTATGCTAACTGCATCATCTGCAGTAGTACAATAGGGAGTGCTATATCTATTCAAAGGTTCTAATAACAACTGTATGCCACGCTGTTTTGCAAAAACAGATAACTCGGATAGCACTGGTATGGTCCTTTGTACGAAGCGTGCCTTCTGATCTTCTGAAATCATATTGTGATTTCTATCTGGAGTAACAAGACTGTCGTCTGCGAAGAGACAGATGTTCATTTTGTCTCCTCCCAACGAATAACACATTTCAATACATTGTTGGACGTACTTTTGTGAACTGGTTACGATGCTTGGCTCTAAACTGATAAATCTTCTTTTCCAGCCATTAGGACTTATGGAACCCCACATTCCGGTAATACCGGCTAGAGAGATATCGAATGAGTGAAATGTGTCTTTCAAGCTCTTCAAATCTACGTTTTCAGGTTCTCCAAACATCTCTACGGCATCGTATCCTTGCTGAACCAGTCGCTCCAACGTTCGTTCTAACGTCTCTATATTCCTAAAGGAAGAAAGTGTAATGGAGTATTTAAAGGCCATTTTTATTATTATCCGTCGTTCGAGGCATCTGTTATGTAATCAAGTTAATTAGATAACGCCCTAAATTCACGCAATTTATAATCCCTGGAGAATTGCTTTTTAGGATACCGGATTTGCGACTTGAGATATACACTGAATATCCCTCGTCTGTTCTAGGATCTGCGGGTCTACCGTGCGAGCCTTTTATCAACTCTGGATCCAGAGGTATTGACTTTGTTTTTGGATCTGCAAGCAGTTCAACGGGATCATAACCTGGTTTTCTATGTATGTCGACTTTTCTCGCAAAACTCGGCGCCTTCTCTGAATCATACCACCAGTAATAGCTGAACCATTTATCTTTATCAGATATCGCAATTAATTCGCCACTACGCTCATGGTCAATTTTCAAATTCTTTTTTTCTTCCTTGCAGAGAATCATATCCACACCAGTTGTATTTTCCAGCACCCTTTTGACCTGGCTTACAAAACCATCCTTGACATAAATATGGGCTATCTGGTGATCTACCATTGCAAATGCATCGCTAAATTCGTAATCTATGTATTCTTTTCCGTCTATAGTCCGTGTACAGAGCAGCCCCTCATCTCTCAATTTTAAATTCAATGGAGTGGCGGTGTGTACATCGTTAAATCCATACTCAGATAAAATAATAAATTGCGTATCATCCTTGATTCCTAAATCAACTGTCTTTTGAATTACTTTGCCCACCACGTCATCAGCCTTCTTCAAATCATCTTTTACTTGGACGCTATTCTTACCGAACCTCTGAGCTGAATAATCGATGTGTGGGAGGTAGGTGAATAGCAGATTAGGGCGTTCCTTCTCTAATGTGTATCCTGTTGCACTAGCTATCCATTCACTTGATTTAAATGATGCAAATGGTCCCCAATAGGTCCCAAGGTTAAATTCTCCAAACCTCTCCTTTAATTCTCTATCATAAAATCCAGATGGTTTTGAATAGCACCACATAATCATCCGCCCATCTTCCATATGAAGTGGTCTGGGAGTAACAATAATGTCCGATTTAGCATACATTGTATTTTGCCAAAATAGCACCGCAGTCTTAAATGATGAGAAAGAGGAAGAAGGGGGAGAGGACGAAGTGGAGAAAGATGAAGAACTGGGCGATTTGTTCTGTTGTCGGTGGTGGTACTTCTGTTGTTTTTTTATTATATCCCAGATTCTATCAACTTGAACCAAAGCACTTGACTGTTCCCAGAACGAGGGAAGGTAATTACTTCTGTCATACAATCCGTTTGCTATTATTCCATGTTGGTTGGGATATGTGCCAGAAAGTATACTACTTTGAACCGGACAAGTAAGTGCTGGGAAAACAGGCTCCATTTTGGCGCTTTCACCTTCAGACGCAATATTTCCAATATTTGGTATGAGGCCTGATTCAATATGGTTATGCTCTAATCCTACAATATCGAGTACGATAATATGTTTTACCAGCATAACCACCTTAACTTACAATGCATATTCGTATCTTGCTTAAATTGGTTCTTACTTTTATGTTACATAGAGTTTCCTAGCCAAGAACATGGATGGCAGTACGAATATGAGAGTCAATAATCCGTAATATGATCCTGTAAGACCTGTTATAAATATCGAATCTAAAATTATAATCGAAATAACCATACGTTTGATAGCGTTTTGAATAGTTAAGGAATCGTGATAAATAGTTTGCTTAAAAGTAACAAACAGGATAGCCGAAAATAATACAAGACTTATAATGAGCTCCATTTTAAGAATTCCCAAAACAACTGCAAAGGCTATAGACGCTATGACAGCGAAAACGAGTAGGAATGATATGACAATGATTCGTCTTGTCTGCGCACCATCGTGTTCCATCGTTCGGGAGGCTACTACTTCCTTTCTGCTTAGTAGGCTAATCGCCAAAGTATATACAAATAACGAAATACTCACGAAAATTATCCTGGCTAATAAATAATTAGCATTAGTATGATTATATGCCAAGATTACAACAAAAAGTGTAGGACTTGCTCCTAAAATGATATTCAGAGATCTTGTAACGCCCATTGCAATTGGACCGACAAAGGTATTTTTTAATCCGTAATCGTATCCAATAATCATAACCGACAGAATAATACAGGCGACCAAGCTGCTCATACCTACCACAAACGCGAGAAGATTGGCAGAGATCAGGGATATGATACCGATCAGTAACGCTTTTTTTATTGCAATGCTTCCTGATGGAATAGGTCTATAAGGGCGTTCTCTTAGATCTATTTCAATGTCAAAATAGTCATTAAAGACTATTCCAGCGACATAAAGCAGGGCTGAGGATGACATAAGGAGAAGTAACTGTAATGTATCAATACTCGCAACAGGTACAACCGCCGCAAAGTATCCTGTCAGAATATTTGATGGAGCGGTAAAGACATTCGGTAATCTAACTAACTGTAAATATTGTCTAAGCACAAAATCGCCGCCAATATATTGATCTAATGAAAATGAAGAAAACTTTTAGCATTTTACTTTTGGGTTAACATATGTTCTTTCTTCCCCGGCGTAATTTTATCTTGGGATGTCATTTATTCGGCTAAATTTGGTTGCCACTAGTAGATTTAGGCAATAATGTCCTTTAGATATTTGTACGCCATCTCTGCCGCCTCTATTGGATTATCTTGGTAAGGATAAAGTTCAACTGTCACAAATCCTTTGTATCCTACATTATCAATCGCTCCAAAAACAGATTTAAAATCAATCGCTCCTTTTCCAGGTATGAGGTGGTTGTGTACTCTATTAATAGATATATCAGCTAGATGAAAATGTCCTATGTAATCTGATAATTCGTATACGAGTTTTACAGGATCTTCTCTTACACAATAAAAATGTCCTATATCGAAGTTAAGCCCAATGGAATCAGAATTGATATCCCTGATAAATGCTAGAAAGTGTCGGGAATTTTCTAAAAGCAGGCCTGGTTCCGGTTCTACAAGTATCTTTATCCCACAATCTTGTGCGACCTTCTCGGCAGCAGATAGACCGTCGATAAACAGTCTTTCAGGTTGGTGCAAATTATTGTTGTAGTAGTGACCATGTACATCCACAGGTCCTCCAGGCTCCGTTGAAATATGCCTGGCGCCGATCCTTGTTGCCAGGCGTATGCAGTTGATAGTGTGCTGTATGCGCTTTTCCCTGAGTCCTTTAGTGGATTCTATCCAAGAAGGATGGTATACATCATCTATGGCATATAGTGTAAACGCATTAAGATTAGAGATTTGAATATTGGATTTCGATAAGATCTCCTTAACAGACTGTATTTCGTTGTCGTTAAAAGTCGGTGGATAGGCATGAGGAATATCGCAGAGTATCTCCACCCCCGTGTATCCTATGTTTCTAATTGACATGATAGCCTCTTTTAGGCGGTATTTTTTGAATGCGTTAGTGCTGAAGGCTAGTTTCATAATATTTGGTGTGTATACGACAACCGGTTTCTATGGCTTCCATGTAAACCTGTGTGACTGTTTAAAGAAATCGTAAGCGTTATAGAATGTCACTTTTTCGATATCTCCTGTGCTAAATACTCCTTGCTTCCTCATTTCTCTGGCTACCAGCGGAACACTTAAAGGATCTGAAATACCCCAGTCAGCAGCACTATGAATCATTATGTGTTCCGTGCCATAGTCTTTAATTATCCTGATAGCCCTATCAGGTGATAGCTTTGTAACAGGATAGACGGAGAGACCAGCCCACATTCCTAACTCAAGAGTTTTCTCGATCGTTTCTTCCACATTATGGTCCACCAGTATCTTTCCTCGATTATATTTGCCGCCTGTATCGCTTCTCAGTATGCGCTCTATTTTTCTCATGCCTTCAGGCTTGTTGTTATGAGGCAAGTGAATCGTCATAAGCATATTTTTTTGTGCAGCCAAATCCATTTGTTTTATAAATACTTCTTCTTCGAACTCATTTATCATGTTGTAACCTATTTCCCCAATTGCGACCACCCTTTCCCTATCCAGGTACTTATCCATAGCCTTCAAGGCATCCAAAGCTAGCGGCCTTTCTGTCGCTTCCTTTGGGTTCACGGAGATACACACAAATTGCTCTATCCCGAATTCGCGCGCCCTTTTTGTTTCAAAAGTGATCATGTGCTCCCAGTAATCTTCAAATGTGCCGACCGATGTTCTTGGACCGCCGAGCCAAAACGAAGGTTGAACAATAACTTCAATGCCAGCTTTGGACATTGCATCATAATCGTCAGTTGTACGGGAGTACATATGTATGTGAGGATCGAATAGTCTGGTCAAGTCAATTTTCTCTTCCTCTTTATCGTCTAACTTATTCTTCTCCAAGAATAAAAATGTCTGCAATCTCTTAGATTCGTAGAACAAATTTAAGGTATCAAATCGCTAACACTCGAGGAAGAAGAATGCATGCAGCGGTGTTTTATGGTCCAGGCAATATAATTGTCAGTCATGAGGCAAGTGATTATGAAAAGGGAGTAGTAAAAGGAAGGAGAGGAGTCTTACTTAGAGTAAAAGCCTGCGCTGTATGCGGATATGACGTTAGAGTCTATAGAAATGGCCACCAAAAAGTTACTCCGCCTGTAATATTAGGACATGAAATTTGCGGCCAAATTGAAAGCGATATAGTAGTGGCTACCTCCGACAATGGAGGAGAAAAAGAAAGATCTCTTACAGTAAAATCGGGTACAAGGGTTGCTGTTTCTCCAATAATACCGTGTTTGAACTGCATATACTGTCATTATAAACAATACAATCTATGTCTCAACCTGAAGGAAATAGGTTCTAGTATCAACGGAGGTTTTGCGGAATTCCTCAGAATACCGGAAGAAACACTCAAGATTGGAGGACTGGTGTCAGTACCTGATAGTATGAGCGACGAGGAAGTGGCTTTGCTTGAACCACTCGCGTGTTGTCTGAACGGACTTTCTAATATGGGTCCTATAGTAAGAAAAAACGAGCGAAACAGGGTGGCCATAATTGGAGATGGACCAATAGGATTGCTTCACCTTCAACTAATAAAAAGATTAGATGGTGCTAAAGCAATGGTCATAGGAAGAATACCACAAAGAATACAAAAAGCAAAAACCATGGGAGCGGATGCAACAGCATTATTTGCTACCAATAAAAATCATAACGACATTAACAAAATTAGGGAGAATGTTCTGGATTTCACCTGTGGAATTGGTTTTAACACCATCATAGTTGCTACAAGTAACCTGGCAGCCCTTGACTTTGCAACAAAAATAGCATCTAAAAATTCACGAATTAATATATTTGCCGGTATACCAAAATCATCTGACAGATCTTTGGGATCCTTCTCATTAGATCCCAATTTGTTGCACTACAATCAAATATCTATTACCGGCAGTTTCAGTTCTACACCAAATATGTTACGAGAAGCCGCCAGGCTTGCCTCTAACAATGAAATTGACTTGTCAAAAATTATTAGCCACAGATATCCTCTTCGTGATATCAATGAAGCCATGCTTGCTACAGAGAGGTACCGTGGGTTAAGGGTCATAATAAACAAATTTTAAGGACATCACAAAAAGAGTGGGAGAGCTCATAATCTCAATATATCGGTCGGGTTTATTTCTCGATATATGGAGATAAATCGTTGTATATTCCCTGAAGGTCTCTTGTATGATACGGAGAATTTTGTCTGGGTGAAAAGTAATGATAGTACGGACAAGTCTGTAACTATCGGAGTTACAACACTGCTGACAGCCATTGCAGGTAGGTTATCAAAGATAAAAATAAAACAGGTAAACACAAACATAGAAAAAGGAAAGAGTATTGGAAGTTTAGAGAGTATAAAATATTTCGGCGTGGTGCGAAGCCCAATAAGTGGAAGGATCATCGAAGTCAATGAATCAATAATCAATAGACCAAAGGTAGTAAATGACTTTCCTTATACGGAAGGATGGTTTGCGAAGTTAGAGCCATACGATTTAAAGGACGAACTTGGAGCCTTAGAAACAATAGAGAATTGCCACAATAAAATAGATTCTTTGATTCAGAGGCTGCACGTTAGGTGTTTCGTAGCTTTCCCCGATCACGAGATGTTTGAAATAGGAGTGGAATGCGCCGCTACCCTTACGAAACTTGATGAATTATTACTAAAGCTCCCGATTGGTGATGTGGTACATCTAGTATCCGATGATATTACGGCAGATCTAGAGATGATAAGATGGTCAGAGCAAAATGGCCAATCTCTCTTAGAGATGAGAACCGAGGGAAACCTTTTCCATTTCATAGTAAAGAAAATAAGATGAGGATATGCGTCTGCTGTTTTATTTATCT
>DATDFS010000178.1:0-2687 GCA_036522495.1 Nitrososphaeraceae archaeon
TATTATACTGCTCAGATCCTTGTGAGCATCAAATTCTGCCGCATCTATCGGTGGTGGTGGTGGTGGTGGAGGACTCATATCTTAGACATCACATAATAATTAGGTATAATAATAAACCGTTGAATATTAGTATACAACTAAAAAATAACTATTATCAGATTAGTAATCGCATTAAAGGTTGGCTTCAATTAGCAAAGGAGAAGAACTTTCTTTATGTAATTAACTAGGGGATATTGGTTTAGTCCTGAACTAAAACTGATTATTATTCAATTAAGCTAAGTCCACAGCAATAATTTCTGGATATACACTTTACAGAAAACAACACTCTCATCTACAAGGTGTAGACTTACGCATATCTGAGCTAATATTTAAAATGCGATAACGGCGGCCAATAAATCCCTTACATTGGGGGTGTTAACTTGAGGTTCCAATGTGGCCCATTCCTTGCACACAAAAGTTTAAAACAGCCAGGCAAGGTCAAATAACTGATACAATGGTTTATCTTTGATGATACATCAAACAATAACAATTTGGATGCGGGCAATCAGAATCCGTTTTATGCTGGCATCCCTTATTGCAGTTGCCAGTGGCCTATCGATTGCCTTTTGGAAACATGGAGTATTTAACTTTACTTACGCCGCCTTAACCTTCGCAGGAGTAATATGCCTTCATGCTAGTGTAGACTTGTTAAATGACTATTGGGATTACAAAAGAGGTACTGACATCATCGCTAAGAGGACAAAGTTTAGCGGTGGAACGGGGGTATTGCCGGATAATCTTCTCAAACCTAGGATGGTTTATGCAGCAGCCGTGATTTTCCTCATTCTCGGTGTCCTCACTGGTACTTATTTCGTTATTGTTCGGGGAATTGCGATTGCAATTATACTTGGATTTGCAATTGTCTCCATATGGTTTTATTCTACAAGTATAGTCAACTCTGGCTTGGGCGAATTATTTGTGGCGATCAAAGGTACCTTGATTGTACTAGGCTCCTTTTACGTTCAGACTGAAGTAATTGATCCATCTGCAATTTATGTTGGTGCAATAATAGGAATTTTATCAGCATCTGTTCTGTTTGCTAATTCATTTCCTGATTATGATGCAGATCGTTACACAGGCCGACGAACGCTTCTTAACATGATAGGAAAACAAAAGGGAAGCAGATTGTTTCCCATCCTAGTCATGATTCCATATATTTTGATCCTAGCAGGCATTTTTCTGGGTTACACAAAATTCTTATCTTTAGCATGTATAGCATCGATACCGTATGCTATAAAGGCCATCAAAGATGTAGACCAGTACAAACACATCGATAAATTTGTATCAGTGATGGCTGCAACTGTTATCTATGCTAGGATTACAGGATTTATATTGGCTCTTAGTTTATTATTGTAAGAGATTAGTTTAGTAGTCAAGGTGTGAAATCTACTACCAGTCGGGCAAGCAATAAGATTGTCATAGGAGTCTTACTATTAGTTCAGTAATATTTCTTCGTTTCAATCTCCTTCAAGTCTGTGCCTGTTGATGATACGTCATCGTAGAAGCGATTCTTTGAAAAGCATGCGTTTATTTATTTTTCTTGGGACCTCGTCTTCAATCAAGATGCCAGCTAAATTGCGTTCCCGTGGGATCCACACAAAGAACGGTTTATTTTCCATATTGTCTACGATATTCAGAATTTGGACTGTAAGTAACCTGACTATGCTTCCTTTACGGGTTTGTACTTTTCTCTGGATGAAATCAACTATACTTTCAGAATCTGAATAGACGATGGTTTGTTTGGAATTTCTAACTGTGTTACTATTCAGTGCTTCTATTATGGCCATAAATTCTGCCTCGATTGAATCGAGTCCAAATTTACTTCGGATGAATTTTTCTTCATTTGTTTCTAAAATATAATATCCAAAAATATTGTGAGGTACACCTGAAGCATCCGTATATACTGTCACCATTATCTTAAATTACCCCAGACCACTTCTGATCTTTGTCATTTACAAATATGTTAACGTTTCCCTTCGTTCTTTCGAATGGATTTCATTTATACTTGATCGAAGGTTCAATCGCAAATGATTCGTTACACGTTGAGATTGAGACTGTCCAATTGTAACAGTTCGGACTGAATTCGAAATTGATTTTATAGACGCAATTGATCAATGTTTTTTCTCAGGTAATTTATTATCTGAAACGTATGTGATAAGCCATTGAAACAGTTTGCTGTTGTACAGTTAGAGGCAATGATATTAATCTCTCTTTTCACAATATCTCTCATTTCGCTATCTATGACCAATTCTGCAGCATTTCCACAAGAACATGCAAATAAAGCTTATAGTAGCATTCCCTTCGAATTTCCGATGCCTTTGGGAAATTTGAGTAGCGATTTTATTCATTCAAAATCTAACCAAAACGATCACATAAAAGGCCATTCGCTATCATATACGAAACCCATAAGAGAAAACAACCTTCTTAAAGCCACAGATAACAAAATTATTAAAAAAACTAAAGTAGCAACAGCAAGAACTCTATCAGGATTTCTTCAGCCAATCCTAGCACGCTAACAACTAAAACTAGAGACAGAAGCATATCCAACCGACAGTTTATGAGTCAGGGTTATCCAATCATTTATCATATTACCGGCAGCGGTAATATACTCAAAAACATTAGTGTACAGAAGGATAATACAACATTGC
>DATDFS010000179.1:0-4004 GCA_036522495.1 Nitrososphaeraceae archaeon
ATACACCCCACCTATGTCAAAAAACGCAAATTGCCCCGCAGTATAATCCAATGGTGATTTATCTGTTTTTCCTTCTCCTTGATCACCTTGCTTGCTAAACTTAAATGATACTACATCAGTACCCTCAACTTTATCTTTTTCCAATAGTGTTAGCTCAAGCCGTGAGGAAACTTTACTTTTGTCTTGTTTCTTAACTAGTATGTTATTACCGTCTACTTTTACTTCATAGATTGACTGTGGTGTATCTGCAGGTGGATTTGTCACCTCTCCTGTCCTTACATCAAATTTGGAACCATGCCAAGGACATTCAATTTCGTAACCATCAAGTGTACCATCTTCTAGAGGACCGCCTTCATGTGAGCAAACTGCATCCATCGCATATATTCTTCCATTAATCATTGACAAGACAATAGCTTCGTCATCGGCCTCAACTTTGAGTAAACCACCCTCCTGCAGTTCCTTTTTGTCTGCTACTTTGTGATATCCCTCTATCATGTCGATGTTAGAGTTATAACAACATCAATATCTTTCAACAGCATCAATAAAAAAGAGGAAGCCATGACACTATTCAGATATAGTAGGGTTAGCAGTTGTTATAGTGCCAACACTTGAAGCGAATTTGCCTGGGAATTGCTTTACTATTCCATCTACCAGTGTGTCTGACATCATGTTAGCCTCTTGGCGAACCTTGTCATATGCAGTAATGTCAGCTGCGTAGTTTCCTGTTAGTCTAGCAACGGCTTCTGATTTTGTGAGGGCCAGATGATTATCTAACATACTCTTCAATGCTACCTTTGACCAGTTAGGATTGGCACTGCTAAGAAAGGTAGCAATTTGGTCTGCATTTTCATACCACTTCTTCTCAGCAGCTGCGGCTCCAGTTGTATTTCCAGCCTTTGCCGCCTTTAGAAGATCCACGGCTCCCATAATATGATCCTTAAGTAAACTTGTTAATTTATCGCCTGCTATGTTACCATAGAAAGGCTTTATTGCATTTCCAATATCTACTTGATTTTTAAGAAGCCTTTGTGCAGCGAAATTAGTGTCTGGCAAACCTGCAACAAAGCTTATTATGTAATTTCGAGTCCATCCTGTGTGATCTGCCCATAGATCACGTAGAGCCAAGACTAGTTTGGTTGCTTTATCAGTAGAGCTTGAACTAGCAGCGGGAGAAGACGACATCTGGTTTGGATTAGAAGAGGAAGAACTGGTTCTTGTTGGGCTATTATTATTCTTAGTATCAGCCAACGCAATTTGAATATTGTGTCCATACATGTTGGATGCCAACGCAAATACCATCGTTACTGAAATTACGATAGCCTCAACAACCATCTTCTTTCTTTTGTTTTTATTTTTATATTGCATGTCAGTAGCATATTAGCTATGCTATATATATTTTATGTATTATTAAGTATATATAATATCTAAAAGCGTCTTGTAAAAACACTATATATATATAATAATGCTTAAAATGATATTATCTAATGTTTAGTTCTAATTATAAAGAGGACCAAAGACGACTTTCCGGAGCTACAAAACAAAAGATCATGGAAATACTGCTGGAAGGTCCAAGGTCTCTAGGGGAAATTACAGACAAATTGCAAATACAAAAGAGTGCAGTCAGAGTTCATTTACAGTCATTACAATCAGAAAAAGCAGTGGAATCGCATTTTAAGATCGAACGCTTAGGAAGACCACGAAAGATATACAGCTTAACAGAAAATGGTCGAGAGCTGTTTCCTAGAAAGTATGATCTAATACTGTCGTTGATTCTCAAAAAAATTACAGAAACAAATGGGAAAGAGCAGGCAAGAAAAATAATCGAATCCGTTGCAGATGATATGGCGACCAATATAAGATATGAAATTGAAAAAAATGGTAGTAGTAGTTTAGATAGTTTTGAAGAATCCTTGAAAATATTCAATTCAGTCTCAAATGAGATGGGATTTGCTTCTTCGATTACCAAAGAGCACGACGGTAATTTTTCGGTTTTAAGCAAAAATTGTATACTGCATAAAGTGGCGTTAAATCATCAGGATGTTATTTGTCATGGTCTTCATGACAGAATGATAATGAGATCATTAAGTGGTGGTAAAAAAAAACAGCAACAACGAAATATGAATGTCGAATTAAAGGAGTGCATCGCTCTAGGAGATAACGTCTCAAGACATGCAATTACAAATGACAGCTAGAGATGATAAACAGAATAGATAAAAAAGAGAAGACAAGTAAAAAGAGAATCGAAGAACTAATAAGAGGACTTTTAATCGAACTAGGCGAAGATCCAGACAAAGAAGGATTAGTTGGCACTCCCGCCCGGATAGCTGAAATATATCAGGAAATTTTTTCGGGCTATAGGATGAATGATAATGCTGAACTGGATGTAAGTTTTGTTAGTGAAGAAATTGATGCAATACTTGTAAAAGATATTCGATTTTACAGTATGTGCAAACACCACATGCTTCCATTTTATGGAAAAATACAGATTGTATATATTCCATCTGGCAAGGCCTTTGGTATATTAAAACTAAATCATGTCGTTGAAAGGTATGCTCGTAGATTGCAAATACAAGAGAGGTTGACAAGACAAATAGCTGATGCAATAATAGCAGGAATGGGAGTAAAAGGCATTTCGGTTGTAGTAGAAGCTAAGCATCTTTGTATGAAAATGCGTGGTGTCAGAAATGACAGATCAGTTATTACAGAATGTAATCGTGGAGTCATGGAGCAAAACGAATTTCGAGAGCATGTTGTTCCGCTTATTTATACTTCAGCAGAACCTCAACTACGATCTGTGGTTTGATGATGATGATTCTGATTATGATTGCAAAAACAATTCATGGGAAATACAAATATGAAGAAAATACTTGACGATAATAATCCCAAAGACGACTTTCATTATCTTTGCTTAGCCGAGGATATACAGTCAGGTCAATCAAGAAGCTTTTCAATAACTGATGAAAAAGGAACAAAAAAAATTGAAATTGCTGTATTTAACATAGATGAAAAGTATTACGGTATATCGAACATATGTCAGCATAAAGGAGGGCCACTGAGCAAAGGGTTGATCGAAGGAAATATAGTGACATGTCCTTGGCATGGATGGAAGTACTCCGTTGTCGATGGTAAGTCGTCACATAAGGGTGGAGATAGCGTCGATTCGTATGAGATTAAGTTAGTTGACAACAAGATATATGCAAACGCAATCCCTACGAATGTTGGCTATAGAGTCACATCTCCACATAAAGCATATGCAGAACTGGAAAAATCAGTTAAAGAATACTTGGATCATATGGATTTAGATAATAGGCTTGAAGTACCTAGTTCGAAGATAAAGGTACTTGGAATATCAACTACTAATGCAAATGATAAGATTGCACCACGTAAAAGTACTTCAGAGAAGGCCTTGTTATACGCTTTAGATTATGCAAAGAGAAAACTTAGTGCAGAGACAATAATGATAAAACTTAGGGATTTGCATTTCAAACACTGTGAAGGATACTATTCTAAAAATGCTAAAGCCTGCATATTTCCATGTTCGATCTCAGAGATGGATAAAGAGGATCAGATGATAGAAATATATCGACAAGTCATAATTTGGGCAGACGTTGTAATCATCTCTACACCAATACGGTGGGGTAGTGCGAGTTCTCTATATTACCAAATGGTTCAAAGAATGAACTGTGTACAAAATCAAATTATCACCAATGATACTTATCTGATTCGAGATAAAGTTGCTGCTTTCATAATTACTGGAGGTCAGGACAATGTCCAGCACGTAGCAGGAGAACTCATGACATTCTGGTCTCAGCTAGGGTTTGTGTTTGGAAAATTTCCGTTTGTAGGTTGGAGTAGGGGGTGGTATGCTGAAGATACAGAGAATAACTTTGATAAAATGCAGAATAGTCAACAAAATGAACAAGATATAGAAAAAACCATACGCAGTGCAGTACAGATGTCAAAACTAGTTAAAGAAAATCGATATGACGAATGCGTTTTAAATC
>DATDFS010000180.1:0-2803 GCA_036522495.1 Nitrososphaeraceae archaeon
AGACACAAGACATTTGCAGAAGAGAGTTCAGTCAAAGATAGTACAGAGATATTCCGATAAATGACTCATCTTCTCATAACACAATTTGATGTATGCTGATAACTCTTGTAAACAAATCTCTAAACTAGGATGTAGCGTTCTAGAACGATACATTAGTAGAGGATGCTATCAGATTTGTATCTCAATCTACAGACAAAGATAAACCATGCAAAAGGCAAGAAACGAAGTAGACGAAATGAATTTCCTTGTTATGGGATTGAACTCGGACAATTCCTATTTACTCAGAAAAATAAAGCTCCTAATTAAAGACCTTAAGAAAGTTTATTCAAAAATTGCCGCGACTCCAATCGAACAGAAAAACAATACCTTAGGAAAATTTGCGCTGTTCCTTTGGTCAGGTGAGGACGTTGACGATAAGAACCCATATCCGTTAAGAGAATTATCAAAATTATTGACGACACCAGAAACAGATCTCTTGATAGAAGAACCACTAATGAATAATTTTGCTGACATTTACATACAACATCAGCGATAGCGACGTTCTGATTCTTGGATGGGATAATAATTGGCACTCATATCTCGGATTCGCATCGAACCATTGTCATCGAATTCTAAATGCTCATTGCCGTCGACCTAAAACGCTTTGGTAGATCATGGAGATTGCAATAGCTATTAATTTTATGTCATAAAATCTGAAATGGTGCTTCGCTCTGAATTATGGTGATCCGGGACGTTACTACTAGATAAGTGCGGTTTGTCATGCTCATCCTTCTTGTCCTCATCTTCCTTACTCCTTGCGGCTTCCTGTAATTCTATTATCTTTCTGAATGTATTGGTTCGCTCTGTATCATTGTGGAAGATCGTTGACGGCTCTGTAGAACAGAAAATTGTTAGAATGTTTGTTGATTCTTCAATAAGCTATTCCTTTTAAGGAGGCGTAATAACAGTGACCTATATGACTATTGCATTGACAACTATGGTAGCTGCAAGTTTGGCAATACTTATTTACATTGCTGTAATCATTACCGGCACATATTATACCCAAAATATATCATCTAGCAGTAGCAACAAGACCTCTTTAGCTGAACGCACAAATGTTGATTCTGCAATGCGTCAACAAATAGCTAGTAGTCTAGATTATGTTCATAAATCAGATGTCAATATGGCAGCATTAACTGTTCCTCTCCATGGTGTAAATCTCAGCAGAAATCAATTCATTATACTATATGACTCAACACCGTATGCAAGCAAAGGACACATAGCCTTGAACTTACCATGTGATGCTAATACTCCTAATGCTCCAATTTTTCAGGTTCTTGTTGGCCGTGCTCCTAATTTGGCTCCCTTGGCACTTGGCTATATATCACAAATATCTGTCTCCCCACAGATGTGTGTATATCATGGTCAGTTTGGATTTGGAGATCCAGTTACGGATATAATTTTGAAGAATATATCAGCTAAAACTATTACTCTTGGAGGTCCACATTCTGTAGCAATAAGCACTCATGAATACTATATACCTACAGCGCCGTCATTTGAGCAAATACAACATCAGAAAGCACATTCATAAAGGAACAATAGTTAACAACAAAACCTCTTCGTATTTGACTCGAAGCTTTGTACATTTTTACAATAACTTAGCTTCTGAATCCAAAAGAAGTCACATATGAAAATTTCCTTAGATATGCCACAGCTAAATTCGAAAGTGAAAGAGCTAGAACTGAACTGAAAATACATGTCATATTATTTAATGGATAAAAAGGCAGGATACTATTATACTATCATGCATCTAATGCTAAGATTTGCATGAATTCAGTGTGATCCACTAGTAAAGTTACCACTTAAGAAGATATTCTAAATCCGATACAGATCATACTAAACAAGAAAGATCTTTCACAGACTCGATTTATAAGACCTTATCATTATAAGCAACGCATAAAGAATTTGATTTTGTGGTTAATAGAAGTACCAAACACTCCAGAGAATGTGGCATTACATGGCTTCATATTGTGCTCTAATATGATCGTGATTTATCTAACTATGGATGACTACTCCAAAGCTGAACTTCTTTACTAAATCTGAGGTTAGGATAAATGGGGTAGAGGGACGATGCTCGGAGTACATTACTCTGCCATTTGAATCACATATAGTAACCAGCCTAATCCTTGGATTTATGTTTATAATATCTTCATACATTTTTTTATAGTCTATTTTTGTATAGTCCATTGAAATCACAACATGTTAATTTTCACGTGCTTTCCCTCAGTATTTGGTAATCCTTGCGAATAATCTAACTGTATGTTAAACAAGAACAACTGCGGTTTAAATGCTGCTAGCATTGTTGCTCTGTCGTACTTGAATGTCTCCAAGCGTATGTCACTAACCTTCATCATTATGTCTAGAGATTTATATTTTGGCATATATGACTCTTAAAATAACAGCAAAGCCTAACAATATTAAAATTCAGACAAAGCAGGTGAAGAACAAACAAGAAGAGGAAACTGGAGAAATAGCAATAACATCAAAGGGACAAGATTGACGCGGACTCGGAGGAGTGTGAATAAAATTTGACATTATTTTGAGGCACAAAGATAATGTTGACAAAATGATTCATGTGAAAGATCGTGTAACCGTTGGTCTGGGTCCGGTGGAATGCGAACCAAAATTGACTCATTTTTGCCACCCATGTCGACTTCTCCGATTGAAGCTGCATAGGTTAATCAGAATAACTACTATCTATAGGTAATCAATTTCGGATATATATAGGGATTAGATTCCTACATGTAATCGGGGTTCTATTGAC
>DATDFS010000181.1:0-32022 GCA_036522495.1 Nitrososphaeraceae archaeon
GGGTATTTGACGGGTATTTGACGACCAAATGACGGTTATCTGACTACTAACCGACGACAAAGTTGAAGGCTCTAAGTGCGAGCATACCACTAATATTATTGCAGAATTTTGTATGTTAATAATAAGATGATATACCCTTTATAACATTATAATATATATAAAGACATACTCAGTTTCCTATCCATGCCTTACTCCTCCTTCATATGTTAGGTATATCACCTTTAAGCAAAAATCCCATAATTTATGTTTGAGAAGGCGGTATTAAAGAAATTAGATCATTGACGACAGCAACTACCTGAATAATCAAATGAAATATGAAGACTGTGAGGCAGAGAGAATTGAGAATATGGACGAAGAATGTACAAAGGATCTAACACGTAGTAATAACAGGATTAAATTTCTCTCCAATACGTCCAAGATAAGCTGCTATAACTGCGATAGTTTGTTTATTGAATTGAAAGCCAAACCATGGTCAGTGGTTTTTCTGCCGCGTATCCTTACTGCACATACATATACTTTGTCGTGGGAGGATTTCCTGAATTTGTGAGTCTAAGAAATGATAAAAGGCTTTTTATCTAGTTAATACAAGTTACTCACTAATATGGGTAAAACAAAAAGTGCATCAAGCAGATCAAGTGAGGAAGAAGCGTTGCCAATATGGGCGGAAGATGAGATTAGGTCAGTGCAATTTAAACAACCCGAGGTTCTTACAAGGACAGGTTACATCCTTGATATTTATGAAAAGGATTTTAAAATTGACATACAGCTTTATGAATCTTTACCAGACGGTAGGACTATTATCGAGAATTTAGATGTCCCGAGATCAATGAACATTGGCACGTTTATGAAGGGTTTTGTTTATGAATTTAAGATAAAAATGTTTAAAGGCCCATTAAGCATGAAACTTATCGAATTTTTAAAAGCGAAATATGGACTTGAAATGGATGCGATTTACAAGTTTGAACTTCAAGAATTGCAGATGATGGATGTCGAATCTGACCTTCCGTCAACCTCTTCTTCGGAAGAAGCAGACGAAGAGAATTAAATAATATCGTGTAATTGCTTTTCGAAGACACTGCCAATGAGCGGATTTATGATATAATAGGTAGTTGAAACAGACTCTTGCTCTGGAAAAAATGGCGCTATAATTTCAGACAGCAGTATGCAGGCAATATGCATTTCAATTTCTCATTTTTCTTGATTTAATTTTTGACATTGCATATTGAAGGAGATATTTTTGATCGTTAAGTCCTGCAGATTTCCAATAGTATTTGTTAACAAGATAAGATATAACCCACCAAATAACGCTATTTACTATAATTGTAAATGGAAAGCCATAGTAATAGGTCATAATTGTGCCCGTTATAGTCCCACCTATCAGAAACGGTATTTGACGCTTCACTACTGACTTTAGAGTTTTGTCCACATCAATTATACATTTCTGCTTATGTATGCATTAGGGTACAATGAACTGACATATGACTTCATTTGCATAGTTTTTCTCGCTCCCCTTGAAGAATGGCAGTTCCAGACAATGAAAAATTGAAACATTTTGAAACATTAGGTCTAAAATTGACCGGGAGCGAGAAGAAAATTAAAACATCATATTGTTGATATTGCTAGAACAAAATAAGGTTTTATATGATATTACTAAAAATATAGAAAAGAATTTTTAAATGAAGCATATGTTATGCAATAGAATGCCGCTATAGTCTCCTTGTCATAGACCATCATCGTAGAAATAGCAAATGCAAACATCTCAAAATAAAAATGGTGAATTTCAGATGCTCTCCAAATATTGGGATTAGCATATAGAATGGCAATAATTATTAGAGGAATTGACGGTACGACGGTATATTTTAGTAAAGTTTCATTTTACAGAGGAGCGAAGAGAAAAAGATTAGCCAAATGTATTTTCCTATCATTCACTTGCTTCTTTTGGTCAATGAAATGAGCCTTTCAGAAATGTATTGATTTAGTATTATTAATTGGAGCCTCAACTGAGATTCCATCTTTTCTTTTGTTTGTGTGAGTGCGGGCACTATCCAAGTGTTCATCCTTCTTTACTCCTCATGTGTCTTATCCCTCTTTTCTTTTTGTTTTGTCATCCAGGGCCTCCAAAAGAGGTCTAGCCAGTCTAGGTTCATCTTTTGTATATCCTTGTACAGTTCATTCATTCTCTCGTTGCTTTCAATGAGTTCCTTGTACAGTTCATTCATCTTCTCTACATTTTTAATGGATTCAGTGTATAACTGATTGATTCTTTCCATGCCTTTAACATACCCATTGTACAGTTCATTCATCCTCTCGAAATATCTAAGAAATTCGTTGTACATGTCCTTCGAGGTCATATCAGAATATTGCTAAAGTCAGTCATTATAAATATATCAGTTCTTCTTTTATGCTGGCTTCTTCTGAGTATTATGAGAAGAAAAACGATCTATATTCATTTTTTATGCTACACAATAAAAGTATGTTAGTCTTAGATGGCTAACCTAACGCCGTTAGCAGTATCATCAGGTAAATTGTCATCAGCAGCAGCTGGCTTCATAATATCGTCTGAATATGTTTTAGAATCTGTTTCCTCTGTTTTACCGTCGCTTCTCATATGCACGTATACAGATAACCTCTAAACTTAATAAATTACAGATCTTGTTATTTCAGATATTTAGAGTTTGGAGTGCAGAGGCAAGATAATCGATGAATGACGAGTGGGATAACAAGAACAAGAACAAGAACACGATACCCATAGCGGATTTTGCATTCATTGGAACTTGAAGAGCAATAATACTACTATAGAAGCATCAGATCAGAGATAGCCATAGTTGATTACCACAATGATCTCTTTCCTGATGTTAAGACATTTTCAAAAGTTGAAACGGTCACAGAAATGGCTCCTATATGACAAGAAAATTCTATGGTAGAAGGAGTATGGTGAAGATCAGCTCTGGTTTGGTAGACCAATAGATCAAAAGAAGTTGCAAGAATGGATAAGTGACTTGATCAATGGACTCTATATAACAGATTCAGGAATCTAAATTGAGTAGTAGATTTGTAATTTGCGTTAAGGCAGTGGAAGATAGTTTTAGATATAAAAGTCCTATAGTAAAGTATTGTATTATAGTCTATATTTTCACACTATGGAGAGTACTCGGTTGATTAACATGATAGATAATTGGACTCCGTTTTTCTGTATTAACAATTAGTTATTTTTCTACATCATCTTCTCTTTTCTTAAAAGAGAACCACTCTTTAGAATCCTTGTAATCGTCTTTTGCAAGACGTGCACCTAATCCTGACAAAATACCAGTAATAACTGGTTGGTTTTTGTACAAGGAAGATAAACCAAGCAAAGCACCAATTCCTCCATGATGTACTCTTCTATTAAATATGTAAACTTTAGATGGATTTTCTTTTGAATTCCAGTAGGATGTCAAAACATCACCAATCGCAGATCCTAACTTGAATGGTTCATTGCTTTCATTTTTATCGCCTGTTTGAACAGGGATTTTAGTTGGGATATTCTTTATTTTGTTAAACATCGTTTGCTTTTCTTTCAAGTTTTGTTTTAGTATATTTATAGCGTCTTTTGCCTTTATCTTTTCAGATACATTCAACATCTGTTTGTACAATAAAATCTCCGCATTTTTTACTATTACATCTTCTTTTACGTTTAATATCTCAATTTCTTTAGGTGTCATATTCATATTGTTATTATCGCGACCTTCCTCGGCTGTTGATTCTGTGTGTATGTTATTCAATGTATTATTGTTTTTCTTAATCATATCATTCTTTGTTGTTGCATCTACCGAGTTATCCAAAGGAACTAGATCAGCTTTCGAATTTGTCGGTTTTCCGCCATAATAGGCAATCAGATTTTCCAGCCGACTATGTTGTTTATGTTGTTCTTTCAGCTGCTGTTGTAGTTTCCTCTTTGATTCTTGTATAGATGTTTCCAGTATTCTTTTGTCCAATCTTTCGATAACTGTGTTTTCAGCTGATAAAAGGTCATTCAAACACTCTAGAAATGTCATCCTATCTATTGCATCCTCAGTATCGAACATGTACCCAGTATGTATACAGTATTAGACTTAAAACTTTGTTAGAATCAATTCTACTACTTGCCGCTATTAGCCTGCTACTGCCAGATATCACAGATTGATTGACAATACTCGCTGTTATCCAATCATTCAACAGTCCTGTACATTATACTTCATTATGAGTTAGAAAAGTATCATAATAAAGTTCGATCATCATAGAAAGATAATCAAGATCATATAATCATGTTGTGCTCCAATCAAAATTTGGCTGTATACGCTGTTTTTAATAATTTAATTTATTCTTCAAGCGGCTGCAGAGATAAATTGGAGTGAATTTGAGGTTATGGGGTGATAGAAGACGTCCTGATTATTATAATTATTTGTCATCAAATTTTTCAAAGTAAAGTAACAAGTATTTAAAAAATTGGCTTTCCTACTTTTTATCATCGGAATGTTCCTCAACATTCTTTTTTTTACCAGCAGTAGCTTCAGACAGGCTATTATTATTTTCATCAGATACAAATGAAGGAGGAGGCAGGACGTTTGTATTTGTATTCTGCAGAGAAACCTTACCTATCGTTAGTTTCATCAAGGCTATCCACATTATTAGAAGCGGGATATGATATGATGCAATTCTCCATGCTATAATGACACTTAACTGAGAATCTTTAACCACATCTTGGATAGACGGAATGCCACTTAGATTCGAAATATATGCCCAAATCCCTAGTTCTGCTAAGCCAGAACCACCTATCGTAATGGGTAGTGTTGATAACACGGTAGAGGCCGAAGTTGCTAATAATGATCCAAACAAACCAATATGAGATCCGACTGAATTTGCCAGTACCATGAACGATACTCCCTGAAGTACAAAGGCGGCAAAAGTTAGAGCGATACCTACTGTAAAAACTTTCACCGCTTTCATAGAATTAAAATTTTCTCGACTCATCTTACACAGATCTGCTATTGCAGCATCTGTTGAATCTATCATTCGATCTGCCTTTTCTTTGGATATTAACTTTCGCAGTATTTTTTTAGAGAAAGATGGCAGTTGAAGATTACGTTTTGCAGAAAAAATAACGAGCGATAACCAAAAAGCAAGTGTTGGAATAGCGATGAGAATTACTACAATACCAATAAAGTCACCGCCATTATAAATCGCGACCGCTCCAGCAATGAACGCAAGCATAGTCCCAACGAAGACATCAGCGATGATTTCCAGGGTTGTAACCCATGCTGATCTGCCAACAGGCACCCCATTCTTAGTCAAGAATGCAACTCTTACCAATTCTCCTCCAACATACGAGGGCGTTGTTTGTGTTACAAATTCACCGGCTAGTCTGGCCGATATTATGCTGCTAGTAGAGCTCACATCTCGGCCAATAAACTCATTAATAAAATACTTGAAGCGAAATGCCTGTAACATGATTTTTCCCATAACAGACGCTATAGAGGCCATAAATGGAATTAGACCTACTGCAAATATATCACTGAAGGAGACCTTAGTAAATAGAAACATAATCAGCAGTGGCACAACACTTGCAGGTATTGCGAGCAGTTTCCAATTCAAAAGAGTTCATTCACCCCGTAAGGACAAGTCATATAGTAATTAATAGAAATTATCTTACTCATATGACAGATACTTATCGTGATCTCGTATATATCTTGCACACGGTTTGTATCGAGATGACTCTAATAGTAAGTACCCATATTCCAAAACTAAAAACTAATTAATTCATTCATAGCCTGGGCTCGCTTATATTATAATGTCCATAGTTACTATTAGAATATGGGTTATAATAATAAAAGTTGTGATATGCTCCATTGATAAGATTTAATTGCAAGACATAGTTGCTTTTTCTGTATGTCTACTATGAAGTACATCCAACTTGAACCACGGGGCGATATCGCGATCATCAAGATTAACAGACCTGAAGCACTGAATGCTGTCAACATAGATGTTATCGCTGAATTATCAAGAACGGTTGATATTGTTGGAGCCGACGACGGTATTAGAGCTGTAATTATTACGGGTGTCGGAGAAAGAGCTTTCTGCGCGGGAGCGGATATAGCCTACATGGTTAATATCGATCCAATAAAGGCTGAGAAATATGCATCTTCGGCTCAGGCGGTTCTAAACAAAATCGAGAGATTGGAAAAACCAGTTATCGCCGCAGTTAATGGTTTTGCCTTGGGCGGTGGTTGTGAACTAGCCTTGGTTTGTGATATTCGAATTGCTTCTAGCAACGCTAAAATTGGCCAGCCTGAAGTTACGATAGGCATTCCACCAGGATGGGGAGGTACACAACGATTAGTCAGAATTGTAGGGCCAGCAAAGGCAAAAGAACTTGTCTTTACTGGTAAAATGATTACAGCAGAGGAAGCGGCACAAATAGGCCTGGTTAATAGGGTAGTTAGTTTAGAGGCAGGAGAGCCGTTACAATCGGAAGCACTTAAAGAAGACGCGTCTAATAGAAAAGAGAGAGCAAACGAAGAAGCCAAGACCCTTAACAAAAAGCTAATAGAAGAATGCATGGTTCTTGCGAAGGAAATTACGAAGAATAGTTTTACTGCCGTCAAAGTTAGCAAAATGTTAATTAACAAAGCTATGGACGCAGATATTGATACTGGACTTCGACTAGAAATTTATGGATGGGCGCTGTGTTTTTCCCACGAAGATAGACAGAAAATGATGTCTGCCTTCTTGAGCAAAGGCAAGAAATAAAAGAAGTGATACATTTAGACAAGGTATATTACTTCCACTTTTACTCTATGGCTACTACCTTAGCTCCCCTACTTGGATGGCATACAAAGGTTCTGCTTTTTATTCTTGATTCTTTAAAACCTGCTGCCATTGAATCGGCGACTTTGTTTCCATTTTTGCTAGTCTTCAAAAATGAAATCATTGATGGTCCAGCTCCACTTATTGTTACTGCAAGAGCTCCCGATTTCAGTGCATTGCTTTTGACCGCATCGTAGCCAGGAATCAAATGCTTTCTTGCAGGTTCCACGATGACGTCGTCTACGCCCTTTGCAATCATTTGTATATCTTTTAAAATAAACCCTGCAACAATTGTGCTAGCATTAGATACATTATGAATGACACTCTTCAGTGGAACCTCTTTCGGTAATACACTTCTTGCAACTTCTGTCTTTCTGTCAGATACCTTTATTGTCGGAATTGCAATAACAAGAACCAGATCTTTTGGGGGATCTAGTTGGATAAATTCAAGCTCTGGAATACTACGAACAATAACAAAACCACCGAGTATTGCCCCCGAAACATTATCATAATGTCTTGTTCCTGCGCTGGCAATCTCCCCCTCCGCAGCATATTCAATTATTTTTGCTTTCTGGATTTTGAGATGAAATAGCCTGTCGAATGCAACTGCGGCGGCAGCTGCAGATGCAGCACTGCTACCGAGTCCAAATCCCGGTGGCACTCTTTTTACGATGCTGATATTAAGATCATCATGTATGTCAAAATCTTCCGACATTTTTTTTATTACTAGTCCAGCAGAATTAGATTCTATAACTGATGGTATCGACATGCTTTTTTCTCCTGATACTCTAATAATTAGTCGTCTTGATCTTCCTGACACCTTGGTTATCCTTACGGTATCTTCTAAAGCGTCAAGACCAAGCCCAAATACGTCATAACCTGGACCCAGATTAGCAGTAGATGAAGGCGCAACAGCAGTACATGATGATGCCATTCTTATATTCAATCTCTGAGGTCCTCCCCTTGATTAAGGATTCTGGCTAATGCTGCAGCTAGATTGACCATCCCGTCCATAGTTACACTGGAAACAGCGGTGAGGTTCTGCATGAACCCGCCTTTACTCATGCCTCTTACCAAATCCTTACTCAAAAGAGAAGACTCAGCATCTTTTTCATTACTTAGCGCAAATTCCAATTCAACGTTAGAAGTAGACCATTTTAAAATGTGTTTTAATTTCACATCGATCAGATCACGTTTAGTAAGGACATTGACTTGGGAAGTTTTCAGTCTAAGTTTTATTGATGCTGCCAATAGAGATATGGATACATAGTTGAGAGGAGATGACACCAACATACCATCAAATATAAATAATGTTACCCTGCTATCTGACTGAAAATTTGAGACAAAATATGGACCACTTGCTCTGAAGGCAAATAATTCGATCTGTCCTGGAGTATCTATTATGACATAATCTGGATTCAAACTGTCTACTTCAGTTTGAATGTCATCTAATCTTGTTGCAATCATATCACTTGCCATCACTAACGAGCCGTTTGGTCCAAGATTGTATGTCTCCATCAGAGTTCGTATGTCTATGTAATCCCGAACATCTACATCCGGTTCATATGGCAAATTTAAGGCCCCCGGATCTAAGTTTAGGATAATTGGATATGATTGATTGTCTCTATACAATCGGAGTAATCTAGAGGCAAGGAGTGATTTGCCTGAACCGGCGGTACCAGTAATATATATGGCATCCATCTGTAGCTGACAAGGATCAATTATATTTACTTTTTTGCCAACAAATTGTAAATTTCACATTTCAATGTAGCTTCAGTTATCAATCATAAATAACCCAGGCCCAGAAATTAAAGGAAAGAAAATTAGAAGGAGGATTGTAATCTACTCTACTACGCTCCGGCCATACCGTTTCGAAGTTCAACACTCCTATGATCATCAGGAGACGATTCACTAGCCGATTTGTGCATTTCAGATAATGCGCAACCCATCTCAGCCTCCGGTTTACCTTTTCTCATTAAGCCTCTATAAAGACCAGCTTCTAGAGTTTGACCATGCGCCTTTTCCCATTCTTCTACGGGAATGCTAAACTTCTTTTGGATTCTATCCCTGTACCACTCTGGAATAACGTTGAACGCGCAGAATGGGATGATCCTGAGGTCTGGTGTCAGGTAGTGAATATCGCATCGCTGTAGCCTTTCAAGATCTTCATTATATTTATCCTGGAAGTGCATCATACCCAAGAACAGTGATCTGACATGCCACGAACCAACCGAATCAAAGTTGCGTTTTAGCAATATACTTGAGAACATCTTCGCAAGATTTAGGCCGTGTGGCTGCTTGGTTCTGTCAACAAATTGATTTAACTTTCGTACAACCTCCAGCATTGTCCAATATCTGTTTGTGCCTGATTTGATGTCGTCAGCCTTTTCTTCAAAGTATTCTAGCAAACCCTTAAGATCAACAAATGTCGTCAGAGGGATTAGTTTTTTTGTTTGAGTATCTTCGAAAACATATGTGCCAGCACCGCAGGCAAAGTGGATTGACAGCTCGTACTTTGGTTTCTTGCTAAATGCTTCTATTACATTAGTAAGCGGCATACATGAGGGGACAGGGAACCACGCATCGGTAGTTATTTCACCGCCCGTCTGCTCTTCAATCCGTTCGATGCAATCAGGAATAGTTATCCTATATTTTTCACGTTCTTTCTTCGTCATCCTGCCGGTTAACGAGACTGGTTGAAAGTTCACTGCATGAACGACATCCAAATTCTTCTGGGCATTCCGTATAATTCCACCTAGTTCATGGTCATTGATTGATTTAATTACTGTTGGAACAAATACAACAGTCATACCGCATTTTCTGGCAGACTCCAATGCATAGGGCACCTCCCAGTGGTTCTTTGGATTCGTTCTTGGACTAACACCGTCAAACGAAAGATAGAGATTATTTACACCAGCCATTCTTACTTGGCGCATGGTTTCTGGAGATAATGCTAGTTTAATACCATTGGTATTTAGCTGGATGTGATCTACGCCTTCTTCTCTCATCATTGCGACAATCTCATTGATATCATCTCTGAGCATCGGTTCTCCACCAGTTATCTGAATAGAGTTACCTGCTATTGGTTTTTCAGCCTTGAGGGTCTTCATCATTGCTCTTATTTGCTCATGGTTTGGCTCATAAAGATAAGCGCCTTCTAGACCTTTCTTAACATAGAAAAAGCAGTACCAACATGTCAGATCGCATCTATTGGTAATAATCATGTTGGCAAGCCCAGAATGTGAAAGGTGATCTGTACAAAGACCACAGTTAGTGGGGCATGCACATTTGTCTATCATAACGTTCGGAGCTTGAGCACCCTTTCCATCCATCCAATATGTACTAAACTTCTTATACATGTCATAAGAGCCAAAATACAACTCCTCACATTCACCGTGGGTGGGACACGTCTTCGTCATGTATACTTTCCCTTCTCTTTCAAATACCTCTGCGTCTAAGATCATATTGCAATCAGGGCAAATACTCTGTGTATACCTAATCGTTCTTCTAGCAGATGTGTTTTTGCTAGACAGATTTGAAATATGTATTAATTCCATATCTATTACCTATATAATATACCTTTTATGAACAGGTCTTGCATTTTTATATATAAAGCTAACGTTACCAATCCTACGGTGAATAGTTGCTAGAAATCATGGAATTTTTCACAGTAGATAAGGGATAATCGACTTGATTTAAGCCTAAAACAAGCTTATATTACAGCATCTAATTCACTTTTATCGTAAATACATGAGTATAAGCGACAAGTCAAGGAAAGCAATGGAAAGTCTTGGCTTGACAAGCTACGAGATTAAAGTTTATCTTTCGCTTTTAGAAACGGGTTCAATGACAGCTTCTGATGTAAGCAAAAAATCAGGGGTTCCATATTCTAAGATTTATGAAGTTCTAAACAGTTTGGAGGACAAAGGCTGGCTAGAATCTGCTAGTTCAAGACCCCAGAAATTCTTTCCGAAATCTCCTTTAACTGCACTCGAGGCAATGCGAATGCGGATTGAAAACGGAATTAAAGATAATGAAGGTCTGATCATAACTGAATTAATGCCAGTATATGAAAAGAGTGGCATTAAAGAAAGACCAGAAATTTGGGTAGTAAGAGGAATTTACAATATTGCTGCCAAAGTGAATGAGATTATTCAAACTTGCCAAAAAGAATTACTGATAGCATTGCCTCAAGTCGCCCAAGATATTGCAAAACCCGTACAACCGATGTTGAGAACGTTACAGGAAAAAGGTGTAAAGATAACTGTTCTTGCTTCTGAAGGAACGAATACAGATACTATACGCGCCTTATCTAGAATTGCAGATGTTAAACTAAAAAATGACATGTTTGGAGGAGGAGTAATTGGCGACAGTAGGCAGGTAATGATTTTGCTTGGTGAAGGAAGAATTGAAAAAGGGAATTATGAACCGATTGCAATTTGGGCAGATCATATTGGACTTGCTGGTTTTGCAAAAGATTATTTTCATTACCTATGGGAAGACGCAAGTACCAAGGAAAAAAACAGATATCAATGCTAGTGGCAAAATGAAAGTGGATGAACCCAACACAGTCACCATTAACTCTTTAACAGATGTTTTTAAAGAGGATTAATAATCATTTCAATCAACAGCTGAGATCACTTGCAAAAATGGCAGAGTGAGAATAACCAAAATAACCCTGTGTTGGAAAAGGCCGAAACTAAGCATATGTCATATGCGTCCAGGAAATTGGATCAATCCGGTTAGTATCAGCATCTGGAATATCCGGTTAGAGAGGAAAGTATAGATATGACATAAAAACGGTGTGGTTGCTCGTCAAATTATTGCATATAACTCAAGCCTGTTCAAAGTATTAATGAAGGAATCCCAAATAGAAAACGATGAAGAAATGGTTTTTTATCTATTGATTTATGCACCATTACATCACTCGCGGAAATCTTCTCGTGATGGCTCTATCCCCAAAGGATCGTGTTGCAAATAGCTATCAAATAACTCATTCTTTCTTTTTCAGTCGACTATACCATTTTGTATTAGATCTTCAGGATATAACATGTTAAACTGTATTAAAGTTATGTCTTCGTTTTTATGTTACCGCCTTTATCATTTAGATGGACAAACGATGACAAGACTAGCCCTACTGAGTTATCGATGAAGTAGATCTTGAGTTAGGAGTTTGTCCAACAAGTTTTCACATACCATCGTTTCTTGTTCGTAAATATCAGAAGGCTATTTATCATCAACTTCTTTTTGTCCGAATGACTTTTCATTAGGCAGTACGATGTTATTAATCCAATATGGTCATAACAATAAAGTAAATCACAAGATCACAGGTGAAAAATAGTCATCGCATATTCTACGATGTCATAAACTTGATAAGTGGCGGGGTAGCTTTATAAATACATTGGTTCACATAGAAACTACCGCTTCACTCGAAAATTTTAGAAAGTTTATTATTGTTAGTACTTGCAGGTCATTTATTCCTGAAAGTTATCTGCGGGACTATGAAGTGTTTCCAGAGCGCGAAGAGGGTCCAGGAGCAATCTATATTGAAGCAGCCGATAAAGTAACATTGAAAAAAATACGAGAAATGACATTTGTAAATGCCAAAGAGATTCTTGGAATAATTTATTCTTCAAAGAGTGGCAACACACAGCTTAAATGGAGGCAGACTAGAAAGAAGTCAGGTAAGGTACAAGGTGACGCTTCAGCCAATGCATTGGTAAATTTAGTAGAATCAGGGGTGTTAACTCAGGAATGGGTCGACAAATATCTAAAATCAACGCAAACCAAAGAAGACAATTCTCCCTCTTTGACTAGCGAAAAAATAACACAACATAATAAGAGTTAAAGAACTTTCTCATGATCAGTAAAGAAGTGAAGGGATCTTCTGGCAAAGCCTATTTTGTCATTCCAGAAGATGCAGACGACCTTCTTACCCTAAGAAGAATAATAGAAAGTGGAGACTATATAATAGCCGATACTACCAGAGTCATCAAACAGACAAAAGAATATGCAAGACCTGATAAAGGAGAACGAATAAAAGTACGAGTCTCGATTAGGATTGAGAACATAAATCTTGACGACGCTGTAGATCGTCTGCGTATAACTGGCAGCATAACAAACTCTGACAGTGATCTGGTTTCGAGAGGAACCCACCACTCTCTTGCTGTGCAAGTAGGAGACTCAATAACAATTGATAAGGATAGAAAGTGGCAGGCTATTGAGATAAGCATTCTAAAAAAATCAGGAAATAATTCAACCTTTATTTTGGTTGCAATCGATGCACAAGAAGCAGGAGTCGCAAAGGTTTCTGGCACACATTTGAAGATAATCCCAAATATATATTCTGGACAAAGTGGTAAACGCTATCAGCAGTCAGTAAAAAACAATCCGACGACAGAAACGTTTTTTGGAGAGGTCACGAAGACCATCGCGGGTATTTGGAATGTGTTTCCGGAAGAACATGATGATAGCAACAAAAGAATGATAATTTTTGGTCCAGGTGAAACTAAACGCAGATTTTACAATTTACTTATTACAAAGCACCACTTTGGGGAAGACAAAGTGTCAGTAATCGACGGAGTCGATGTTGCCGGAGAGGATGGAATTTTTGTATTTCTTCGCTCCTCGGCTATCAAAGAATCAATGGGTTTTACCAAACTTGCCATGGTATCTTCAATCTTAGACAAGGTGATGCTCCTTGTTCACAGAGGTGAAATGAAATATTCTATTGGAATGCAAGAAGTATCTTATGCTGCGTCAATGAAAGCTGTAGAATATGTAGTATTTTCAGATGCAATCTTTAAGACTATTGACGAAAATGACATTATAAAGCTTCTAAATTCAGTCGAAAGTCATGGAGCAAAAACTTTTGCGGTCGACTCATCTACAGATATTGGTTTGCGGGTCTCATCTCTCGGTGGTATAGTAGCCTTACTTCGGTATGCCATTCGTGTGCAACGTAATTGATGAAATATGAAGTTTTTCTTCTTATTATTTTTTTATGTTGTTGATTCTACTATCCATGACATATAGGGTTTGTAAACATCGTTCATTTTCATTTCCATAATTTCCGGTACCTCGTAAGGATGCACTTTCTTAATTTCTGACTTTAGTTTGTCTGCAGACAATTTTGTTGTTTTGAACAATGCAATAAATTCTTGTTGATCTTCGAGTTTATTCTTCCAAACAAATACAGATCTTACCTTTATCAAATTTATACAGGCGCATAATTTTTTTTTAACAATCAAGTCTTTGGCTATTGTTAGGATTGTTTCTTGATCAGGGAAAGTAGATACAATTATAACTGCTGTTTGTGTTTTTTGCTTTGCCATTATTAGATCATAATCTATGTTGGAGATTAGTAATAATAATTATGTGACAAGTCATATCATAGCACATACATGGTTCATGATTGGCATGAACCATCATCACGTTGAAATTTTTAATCATATGTCTTTGCCTGTTACCATTTTCTAGCTGCACCCTGGCGCATAAAATAAAAGAGATACTGCTGCGCGTAACCTGAATACTTGCCGAAGTAACTTCTGAGAGTTTGTGAAAGAATTCTATATTGATTGGAATCTATTTTTTCACCTATTTTATTCCATTTTTTATCCTCTTGTTTATTTTCAGATAGCAGCCAGCCATAATGTAAAGAGAGGGCCTTGGCTATCCAAACGTCTATGGGAAATGCCTCAAGTTTTTCTAAGGAAAACAATAATATACAATCGGCAATTTTATTTCCGATACCATATATTTTCAATAATTCTTCCTTTGCATCATTATAGCTAGCGCGTATAAGATTATTAATATCGATATTCCCCAAAGCAATACTTTCAGCAACTGCTTTGATTGATTTTGCTCTATATCCAACACCGCATGAAAACAATTCGTTTATGGACGCTTTGTTTAGGCGGTCAGCAGTAGGAAATGTGAAAAACTCTTTTCCATCAACTATCATTTTACTACCGAACTTCCTAGAAAGGTTCTTGAGCATTCTACGGATCATTGGTATGTTTGTATTACTAGAACATACAAACGAAAGCATACATTGCTGAGGCTCTTGTCTCATGAGTCGTAGCCCAGGATATCTTTTTATTGCTTCGAACATTAGAATATCATTTGAGAAACCTGACAAAATTTGTTGAATGTCATCGTCAAGTCTAAAAACACGTTGCTCCCATTTTTCGAATTCTGGAAAGGAAAAGAATTCAATTATATCGTTGTTAGTATTGTCATCGTTTGCTGTTGAAGTGGAAAATTTGAGCACATGATCACCATGTATACCATACCATGAATTATCTAATTTTTCCCACAGAAACACCTGGCCGCTGTTTACACTAATCTCGAGATCTTTGAAAAAAGATGGGACTGGAAAAGATGAAGGATACAAATCGTTTAATATCAGTATCCTTTTAAGAAGACTGTCTCATAAGTCTTATTGAACTTTTTTGCCTTCTTTAATCTTCTTTAAGTCATTTTGTAGAAGTTCAATTGTCTTAGGTATTTCTGTTTGTGCACACGAAAGACACGTTTGCTGCAAAGACAATGGATATATAAAATACCTTTCATTAATCTCGATATTCTTTTTACATGATACGCATTTTTTCAGCTTGTATGGATCTGTATTTTTAATGATCAAATGTATAGCAGAAACAACGGAATAGGGAAATTTATATTCATTGGATATATTATGGACCTTTTAAAAATAGTGGAGAAATATTCCTTCTACATAAAGGCATTACCATGGTGTTATGTGGATCCTTAACAATTTTTAAATTTCGATAACCTCGCCTGTATTTGGAGCCTTTGCGTCGTAACCATATTTTCTCCTGATCTCTTCTGCAAACTTTGTACATGATAATTCATCACCGTGGACTGTGAGTATTTTTGGATTACCTTTTATACGGTCAAGAATTTCAAATAGCTCACTTCTACTGTTATGCCCTGAAAACTCGAAACGTTTAACATCGGCCAGGCACTTTCTCACTTTGCCATCTAATATGGTGACTCTCTTTTCAAGTAACGCTCTGCCAGGTGTACCTTCGCCCTGAAATGACACCAAAGCAATACCATTTTTGTCATTTTGTGCAATCTCTTGGATATAAAATACCGCAGAACCTCCAACCAACATTCCAGCAGGAGAGATAATTACGCATGGCTCCCTCACAACTCTCTTTCGTCGGTTCCAACCGCTAATCCATTCAGCTTCACCTATGGCCTTCTTGAATATCTCGGGATTTCTAAGGAAAGCGGGATGTCTTAACATTATTTCATTTGCCTTAAGAGCCATTCCATCCATTGCAATCTTGTGTGGAAAATTGTACGCCTTTAAAACGCAAGCTATTTCCTGAGCTCGCTCAACAGAAAAGGCTGGAACAAACAACGTTCCTCCTCTTTCAACGACCTCATAAGCATATTCAAGCAATTCCCTTTCAGATTGCTCTCGCGGCATTTGTTCAGTTTGGGAATAGGTGCTCTCCATAATAACAAGATCAACCTCGCCAAAATCCAAGTCTGCCGGTCTTAGTATCTTTGAACCTCTTGTATTGATGTCTCCAGTATAGAACAGACGTTTTCCCTCATGTTCAACTATGATTGTAGCACCACCAAGAATGTGTCCAGACTCATGTAATGTCACTTTGACATCGTTTATCATGAATGGTTGTCTGTATGCTAAGTTTTTTGAATGTTTCATCATGGTTATAAGATCTATGTATTCAAATGGTAGATAGAATCCAGATATCTTTATCATGTCTTCAATAAGTAACTGCGATAGATCAAATGTTGGCAAAGTACCGCATACCTGTGTTTCCACTGAATCTGACAAAAACAGAGAAGGCACAAATCCTGAATGATCTAAATGCGCATGGGTAATTACTACTGCATCAATGTCCTTTGGCTTGACATGCATCGGAAAGATCGGTTCTCTTTTTAGAAGTACTCCATAATCCATCAGAATGCTGGTTTGGTTGCTATTTACAAGAAAGGCAGAACGGCCAACTTCTTTTGCGGCACCTAAAATCGATACTTTCAATTTATTCTGAAATTATCTTATTCGCTGATGCTTTAAGCATTTCATTTTTTTAGCTTGGAATATCCTTGTTGGTAATGTTGTAGCCACTATAATAGTCAAAGAATGAACCGGATCCTCCACAGCTGTTCATCAGAGGTAAGGCTTTCCAGCCTTTCCTGATATCTAAAACCACAATCATCTAATACATCTTCAAAGTCGTAGCGTTCTTGTAATGATTTTTTTTCTTGCTCGACCCGCTGTACAAGTGCCGATTTTATGGCTTCAGATATATTCGACTTGTTACTGTAAACATACCACAAATTATGTGCACCTCTTATCTTGGACAAAAGTTGACGAGTATTATCAGACATTTTTGTATAATAACGATTCATAAGTTCTATATTAACATCCTCCCATGATGGTGTCCTCCATGAAGCAATCATATCAAACCCGTGAGCATCAAATTCTGCTGCCAAGCTAATACCCTGGTCTAATGTTGTTACAATGACATCAGTTTTGGCAGCAATTGCATCTCGAAAATCCACTCCAGGATCCATCCAGCCTACGAAAATAAGGTCATATTTTTGATCAATTCCCCAGCGTGCGTCTACGATTTTGATATGATCTGGTATAGGCATATTAAAAATATAAAAAATTCTAGCATCTTTTTCAATACCTGTTGCATTTGGGATAAATTCCCTTATCTTATTTAAAAAATCACCGTAACCGCACCCAACATCCAAGTATCTAGGCTCATTCGATACTGCCTTTGCGATTGAGATTACACGCAATACGTCAATTTTTCTGTATGTAAAATACGTGCCTCGTAAAAAAGGAAAGCTATAACGCTCATGGTAAGGTGAAGCAGAATATGTTCTAAACTGCAGCAATGAATTGCTTGCTTTTAGAAGATCTCCTATACTAAGTGATGCCATATACCTTCAAATAAAACTTAAGAACATGAGGTTTTTCATTTCAATTAGTCGAATATTACTTCCCACAATCGTTTATCTTTGGACAACAAAGTAGGAAGTTCCTCCATATAGTGAAATCCACACTCATCAAGGATTGATTCAAAAGCGTACCTTTCTGTAGCAAACACTTTATCTTCTTTTTGTAGCCATGATTTTAAGGCCATATTAGCCTTATCTGATATCTCAGGTCTTGTATATATATACCAAAAATTATGCGCTGTACGTGTTTTTGATAATTCTTGCTTCTTTTTTTCATCGGTTGCTAATAATGGTGTATAAAATTTATTCATAAGTTCGTTATTAACATCTATCCAAGATGGAGTTCGCCACCACGCTATCCTATCATATCCGAATTGATCATATTCACATGCTCCATTTACACCACACTGGCCTCCAGTGTCAAAAGTAGTAATAATACATTTTGCAGCACGTGCTACAAATTCACGAAAATCTACACCAGGATCCATCCAGCCCACAAAGGCGGCATCGACAGTTTTTGGTTCATACCATTCTATAGCAGTCGGAAAGATGTAGTAAGGTCTTAGTTTTTGAAAGATGTAGAAGATAGATGTCTCCTTTTCAATACCTGTTGCATTTGGGATAAATTCCCTTATCTTATTTAAAAAATCACCGTAACCGCACCCAACGTCTACATAGATAGGTTTGTCGGAAATTGCTTTTGCAACTTCTACTATCCTCAACACATCGATTTTACGGTAAGCGAAGTATGATCCCGCAAAAAACGGAAAGATATAACGTTCATGATCGGATAACGGATTATTATATTTAAATTGCCGGTATAGCCGATAAGCTTTTTTCAATTCTTCTTCTTTAAATGGCATATTATCTTGAATCTCATATTTTTTGAAACTGAACCAAATTCTAAAAAGTTATCTAAAGAAGCTGAATATATTCTGTTCATTGTTAAATAAGCATAAATAAATAAACAGAGGCGGAATAACCCAAAAGGCTTATTAAGTTCTATTATAACTTGGTCTTATGGTTAGGAAATTCGATGATTGGTGGAAGACTGTTCCTGAGGATCTTAGGAATAAAACCCGCAAAGGTGATGAAGGAAACAAGCCGTTGCTAAACCAGGTTAACTATGTTCTTTTACATCTCCATTTAGCTGGCAAGCATGATGCAAAGCCCAGTCATGAAGAGTTAAAAGACTGGCTGCATAGCGGTCAAGTTGATGTTCTTAGGATGACTGCCAAGAAGTAGAAAGAACAAGATCATTTATTTCTTTTTGTCGTTATTATTTACCTGGTTATGATGATTGCTGGTTCATTACAATGAATGTCTTTCTTAGCTGTTTGTTATAACAGTGTTTTGTGAGTGGCGCAGGGTTTAAATAGTTTCGAACGTATGCACCTTTAGTGAAATAGTATATGCCAATTGCTATAATTCCAGACGTTGATGAGCAAAGATGTATTGGCTGTGCACTCTGCGTAGAGATTTGCACTGCTCTTGGTCCAGATGTACTTAGAGTAAAGCCAGTCGAAGGATGGAAGAGAGGTAAAGCATTCATCTTTTACCCAGAAAGGTGCATATCAGATGGCGCATGTATAGGAGTATGTCCAACACATGCAATCTTCTGGATGAGACCAATGGAATATACCTCAGGACAACCGGTTCCATTACACAAAAACGGTGTATTTGATAAGGGCTGGGAAGAGGGATAATCTAAAGCTACTACATAAATAGAATCGACTCTCCTTTTTACATTTTTATGGTATTTTATACCCCCAGTGGTCGATGACAATATTCGTATTGATTAGATTTTATAATTGAACTCCGCTGTTGATTTCTGATGACCTTCTAGGTTTACGTGGATATTCTGCATGAAATATGATAGAGAGGTGATGAATTAAGAAGAACAAAGAAAGTAATTGAAACATCATTGTTGCAAATACACCTACAAAGAGCAGCAATACAAGCTGTCAAAACCAAAAACTATTCTGTTAATAATATCTCATAATGAGAACAAATAGATTTTTAAATAGATGGTAAATGCCTAAGAAAAACAGACTCCTGCTGACGCTGGTCTTGATGATAGTGACAATAGGAAAGAATTGTTACATCAGACGCCTGCAAAAAAGAGGACTTCCAAATGAGGAATACAGAGGATGTCATTACTGCAGTATATATGATGAATACATCTCTGTTATTGCAATTTATAATTATTATATATCTAAGATCAACTGCAAAAACGAAATCCATACTATCATAACAAAATATATTAATTATGGAATTCATCAATTGCGAATAATCTTTATGCTCTGCTCAAGTATAAATTACATAAGGTAGGAGTTTCGATAATATCAGAGGCAGCCTGCCAGTACCACCATATACCTAAGACCCCATCTCAAGGCCTGCAAGATCTACCACGTAGACGTGCTAGCATGGCTACGCCGCCTTAGGGTTGCTCCCTCCCGGACCTCACCCATTTCGACGATTCACAGTCCATACTGTGCCTTCGCACGGTCAGCTGTTCATAACCATCCGACACGGCGTGATATCATTTCAGCAGGCCAAGTAGGTACCTTACATATATGGATTTATCTGGCAGTTACTGATCCCAGCATCAAGCCGATTTCTGGTGTATATTTGTATACATAGGGTACGGCTAGCACCCTGACCCTCCCTGCCCCTAGACATTGACCATGTAGAATCATATATTTGCTTTTTGGATAGACTGAAATGATCGGAAAAGGTCTTGTAATGATAATCTCACATACTGATCATGCCGATTTGAATTAAATTGAATTGCAAAAAATTAGGCAGACGTATGAGTTTGAAATAATTATTCAGAATTTTGAGATATGTCCCCAGTTAAATCAGATGATCTTGAAAAAACCATTAGCTATGAGGAGGAATGGATTTGAAAACTGTAATACTCAGCTATAGCTTGTACAAAAAAGTTAACAGAGCAGTTTTGAGGAGAGGCGACATGCTTATTTATATATATGGTTGCAACATTAGCTGAGGCGCATGAATATATATAATAATTATAATTCATCTAATTAATCTATTGATATTATATAGATAGATAAACTTTATACAATTATTGACGCTTCTATATGATGGCTGTCGTATAAAACACATGCTTGGCAGTGCGGCAAACGAACTGATATTGTGGGACCTCAAGGCAAAGGCTGTAAAATCAGGTCGCATATTCTGAATAGCCAAGCACCATCGAATATTAATTCGAAAAGTAACGTCTGTTCTTGTTTTGGAGCAATTGCATAAGGAACAGTGATTGATTACTCATCTATCTTTGTAAAACTCTATCTATGACATTTCCACAAAGGATTTTACAACTGATGTCCATGCTTCAGCAATGTTTGTACTGTTATATCCTCCACCACCTAGAGCGATCATTCTTCCATTACAATAGTTATGTGCAAGTCTATGTAATGAGTCTGCTGCATATCTGTGTGCATCTGCTGTAAATTTTAAATGTGTTATTGGATCGCCCCTTAAGGAGTCTGCACCACACTGTAATATAATTAATTCTGGCTTCGCTATATCGTCAATAAATTTTTCAATTTTCTTGAAACTACCAATGAAATCATTATCGGCTGATCCTGGTGCCAAAGGTATATTTAATTTGGTTCCTTCTGCACTGCCTAAACCTGTCTCTAATTCCGAACCGGTTCCTGGATAGAGAAAGTGACCATCCTCGTGTATATCCGCAAAAAACAGAAAAGGATCATCTTCGAATTCATAATAAACACCATCGCCATGGTGGGCATCAATATCGATATAGGCGATTCTCTTTATTCCATACTTTTTTCTCGCTTCCAGAATTGCTATACCTATGTCATTAAAGATACAAAAACCAGCTGCAGAACTTCTCCTAGAATGGTGTAGCCCACCAATCGGATTAAAAGCGTGGTCTATCCCATCTTCCTTCCTTACTACCAGATCTAATGCCTTTAGAGTCGAGCCAACCACATAGCAAGAGGCCTCGAATGCACCGTTAAATATGGGAGTGTCACCAGTATCAAAAAAACCTTGTCCATGTTTTGAAGCCTTTTTAACAAGATCCACATAATTATTTTCATGAAATGATAGTATAACTTTTTCATCAGCCAAAACCGGTTTTTCTATTAGGATTTTATCGGATTTATCTAAGCTCTCACTTTGGAATTTCGACCAGAAAGCATGGATTCTATCTGAGCTCATAGGATGAGATCCACCAAAACCATATTTGGCAAGTTCTTCTCCAAAAAACACAGCAGTAGAACAACGCATACTCGTAAATCCCAAGACACAGAAATAAGCATTTAGAAATGTATGATAATTACACTGCTAATCATTTGTAACGAAGGCATATCATCGTGAATACAAAATATGACATTGTCATCATCGATAGTTCCTTCTTCCATTTGCTACTTCAGTTCCATTATTGACAGGATGGATATAAATATATAATACCGTAATTCTATAATTATTGAGTTATTCTCCCAATAATCTATAGATAGTTCAAGATCAAATAAAATATGTATAAGTGAAATATGTGAAATCGATGATCAGACTTGTCATTACCGGCAACCCGGGAGTTGGGAAGCATACAAGTGCAGAATTTATTGCGGAAAAAATTCAGGGGATAAAAATAATTGATATTAATAAATTTGCAATTGAAAAAAACGCTATTTTGAATAGAGATAGAAAATATGGAATAGACGTTGATGTAAAAAAGCTAAGCAAATTGATCGATTATGAGCTCAGAACAACAACAAAAGACTTTGCAATCATCGGACACCTCGCACCATACGTGTTAAAACGCTCCAGAATAAACTTTGTTGTTGTCCTGCGACGTTCTCCGTACGAGCTAATGAAGACTTTAGAACAAAGGAAATACTCGCTCGAGAAGACTAGAGAGAACGTGGCTAGCGAAATCCTCGGCGTCTCTCTATACGATGCATTGAAAACTTTTGGTAAGGATAAAATTGTAGAATTGGACACGACTGCAAAGACTCCGGAGTATATTGCTGGCGAAATAATGTTAGTAATACAACGGGGAGGAAGCGGGAAAATTGGAATAGTCGATTGGCTTTCGTTAGTTTATAAAAAAGGCGATTTGCGTAACTTTCTTGAATATTAAATTTTAATACTAGTCTTCATCGATCTGCTAATTGGAGTTAAGGATCTTTTACCTCCACCCTATAGGAACTTGTTGTTCTGAATTAATATATGCCACATATTGAAATTCATATATTACTTAAAATGAAATTCATATATATATTACTTAAAACATAACCCTCGATGAAATAAGAATGGCCGCTGTAATTACCAGAAAATTTGTTGAGGAGACCCTTCAATTCATAGGAAAGAAAGTCTCTATAGAGACTTCTGATCAGAAAGTTTACAATGGAACATTGATGGGTATAAATGAAAAACTCGACGTGATACTTGATAATGTAGTTGGACACGGAATACTCAAAGTAATTCTTAACGGTTCATTTGTTAAAGAGATAAAACTAATGGAGAAGCCATTCGATTTTAAAGCTCTATCTGACAGACTTGCCAGGGTATTTCCTGGTCTAGTAAAAATCAGAGAAGATGTGGGGGCTATAATTGTAATGGACAAGATCAAAGTCACCCAGGGAGGGGTTGAAGAGGGAGTCGGACTTGCTGCGGATAGAGTTAGGGCAATTTACGACGAGTTTATGAGGGAGTCAAAGAAGTAGAGTTGTCCTTTGAAGTCAGACATACGGACCTAGCTGCTCGTATTGGATTGTTAGATACGCCTCACGGAATTCTTGAAACACCAGCCTTTGTTCCCGTTGTCCATCCAGTAAGGCAAGCTATCAGTCCGGAATATCTGAAGAGATTAGACTTTCGTGCAGTAATCACTAATGCCTATATCACATTTCGCCATTATGGCGATGAAGCTAGAAAAAAAGGAATTCATAAAATCATAAATTATGATGGAGTAGTAATGACAGATTCAGGCGGTTATCAAGTGTTAGAATATGGATCTATCAACGTTGAACCTACGATCATGGCCCAATTTGAGAAAGATATTGAAAGTGATATATGTATACCACTAGACAAACCAACAGGATACGGATTAGAATATGAAAGAGCCAAAGACCACGTAGAGCAGACACTTAAGAATGCTAAGGAGACTCTTGCATGGGTTTCAGAAGCTGGAAGAGAAGATGCTAGAGACGAGGATGATGGAGAAGAAGCAGTCTGGGTGGGCCCAATTCAAGGTGCTGAGCACTTGGACTTGATAAGCTATTCTGCAGATGCCCTAGACAAAATGGGATTCAAATTTTTTGCACTGGGCAGTCCCGTAGAAGTGATGGAAGCATATGATTTCTCAATATTAGCACAGATGATAACCGTTGCTAAGTATACTATTCCCACAAAGCCAATCCATCTGTTTGGTGCAGGTCACCCTCTCACAATTCCATTCGTTGTTGCACTAGGATGCGACATGTTTGATTCAGCGTCGTATATACTCTATGCTAAAGATAATCGATACATGCATACAAATGGTACTAGCAGATTAGAGGAACTTTCGTATCTTCCATGCCAATGTCCAATCTGTACTATCCATACAGTCAGAGAACTGCTTGAAATGGGGCAAGATAAACGGACGATAGAAATAGCAAAGCATAACCTCTACATGTTAAAGACAGAAGTATGCGCAGTAAAACAAGCAATAATGGATGGTAGATTGTGGGAATACATAATGCAGAAAGCTCGTGGCCATCCAAAACTTATGGAAGCCATGGAAACCTTTAAAAACTTTGAGCTTGCAGAAGAGGGGACTCGGCTCTTCAAAGAAAAAGCAATCTTTCTTTATGATCCAGTAGATCAGTATAGGCCAGAGGTTAGGCGATTTAGAAAAATAGTTTCTGAATTTCATCCTAGGAATAAAAAGAAATTAATTTTATATCCAGAATCCCATATTCATCCATTTTATTCTACCAAAGATTATTTTCAAATTGTAAAAAAATTTGTTAACACACAGGTTTGCACATATAACCCATTCCTTGGAGTTATTCCAGTAGAAATAAGTGACATATTCCCATCATCACATAATTTGATCTCAAAGTCAATAGATCAGTATCAGGTAAAAGACTATTCGACCTTTATTGAATCGCTAAATACATTTCTGACTATGAATCACTTCGAAGAGATAATAATAGTAGCGGACCGTTTCATGCAGGAGATAGTTAAGGATGAAACTAATAGTGCGGCGATAAAAAAACTAAATCCAAAAATCTTCGATTATGAACAAGATATTATTTTCCAGTTATAGAATCATGCTTCTCTTACTAGTATAACTTATATGATATGGTATTACGGTTAAATAGCAATCAGTGTTGAAATATTAATGTGTAGATCGCTACATATATGAATCACATGTCCTCTCATGATACCAACATTAAAAATCTGCACGCTCCACTAAAACTGTGACAGTAAGTAAAGGGGCATCCTATATGCATCCTACGATACTCGTTTCATATTTGAAATAATCTGTATGTATACTTCCATGAGGAATAGTATCTTCTAATTTAATGGCAACAGATAATTTACTCTTCAGAACCTTCTGTACTCCTTTACCTACAATTTGTGTATATTTGCAAGCTACAGTACCTTCTTCCCCTTCTCCTTCTTTCACATCATATCAAAACAATTTTAGAAGGACTAGATGCTAAAAATAGTTGCCTTATTATTCTCTCAATCTTCTTGTCCAGTGTGTGAGGTTTTGAAGTAGTTGTTTTAAGAAGTTTCTCGTGTTCTCATCAGTTAGATTGCCATTTGAGTCGAACTTATTCTGTGCGAAGGTGACTATTACCTCTGGGCCATTAAGTGGATGCATATTCAAGAACACAAATATCTGACGTAAATGATATTGTGCTCTTGCCCCACCAAGCATTCCAGGAGACGCGCTCATGATTGCTACTGGCTTGTCAGTAAATGGATTATCACCATATGGTCTTGACGCAAAATCAATCGCATTCTTTAGGACACCAGGTACAGAATAGTTATACTCTGGAGTAGCAATCAATATGGCATCTGCCTCTCTTATTTTTGATTTGAATTCCTTTACTTTCGCAGGCATATTCATCTCAAGATCTTGATTAAAGGGAGGAATATCATTAAGCTCAAAGATTTCCAGAGTTGCACCATCTGGAAGCAAATCAGCAGCTGCGCGTAGGAGGGCTTTATTATACGAACCCACTCTCAGACTTCCCGCAAAACCTAGAATTTTTAACTTGGTTTCCACTTGTGTCCACTTAGAGGTATTTGAAATAAAAGAAGTCTAAGTACTTTTCTTTCATATCCTCATTAACATGATCAATTAGTAGAGAATACCAAGCAGGTTTATTTAACTCAAGTGATATCAAATCTTAACCCATATTTTTCGCATATCTCTACTACATCTCTTATGTAATCGTACGATAGCCAATAAGGTTGGACACAAGGACTTCGAAAAAGGCTTCAACCAGATAAAAAACGCCATGAATTTCAAACTGATCATGGATTTAGAAAATGGTTCAAAACTACGTGTGAATTGGCAGGCATGAAGTCAATAAAAATACTTATGGGACATTCAGCTGGGATATCTGATTCTTATTATCGTGCTACAGAAGATGAACCTTTAGAAGATTATTTGAAGGCAGTTGATTTCTTAACCATATCTACTGAAAATAAACTGATACTAGAAAATCAAAAAATAAGGCCGGCGTAACTGTAAGACAACTTTGTAGTCTAACTTGTGGCTTTTCAAACAGTTGACATACCATTAACTTTGCTTCCCATATTCATCATGGCGGCGAACCCAAAATTGAGGAAATTCATTACCAGCCTCGTCTCGTCCTTTAGGAACTAGGTCAAGATAGTGATATGCCACGTTCAACATGTCTATCCCACGTGCATAAGCTGAATAGGTGTGAAATATGCGACCTTCAGGGTCTTTGTAAAAAACGCTAACTCCCTCCCGCTCTGGACTGTGAGGATCTTGTATGGTGAAGTTGTATATGCCTTCATTCTTGGCAATCTCTTCTGGTCTAAATGATATGTTATAATCGAAATTGAAATCTGTATTGTATGAAGAAACCCATTTGAAATTCCAGCCCAAACGCTTCTCGTAAGACGCTAACTTATTGTAGGGAGCCCTGGAGACGGCGATCATGGTGACATCCCTTTCGTTTAAATGCACAATTATTCCATTGAAATTATCGGCCCAAAATGAGCAACTCGAACACCCTGCATCCCAGCTCGGATGAAACATAAAGTGATAGACTATTAATTGGCTTCTTCCATCAAAAAGCTCTGATAGAGTTTCTTTTCCTTTAGGTCCTTCAAAGATATACTCTTTATCAACTGCAATCCAAGGAAGCTTCCTTCGCTCTTGGCTAAGCTGATCACGCAAAATTGTAAACTCTTTTTCCTTCTCGAGCAGCATCTTTCGAGCTTCGAGCCATTCATTCCTAGAAACAACCCCGTGATGTTCTAAAGATCCAGTCATTACTTCCTCTTCCTCCCTTTGCTCTCTTGGTTTTCGACGTATTCCTTCAAAGAGTTCAAATTATACTCATACATATCATCGAAGAATCGTACTAGCTCTGACGTAGTCTTCCTATTCAATGAATAGAATCTGTATTGTCCCCTTTTAATTTCAGTTATTAAATCTGCATCTTTTAATATACGTAAATGAGATGATAACGCAGGCAGTGTAAAATTAAAGTGTTCAGCTATTTTAGTGGGAGTCATATCACTATTTTTTAATAATAGCAGAATTCCTCTTCTATTGTCATCAGACAGTGCCTTCCAAGGTGAAGCCATAATATGATAATATAGTTAAATAACTATTTAAATATTTAAATAAAAGTCATATGTGTAAGAGGGTGTTGTCATCAAAAGATAAACAACAAGCAGAGAAGGTCGTTATAGAGAAAAACATAGTAATCGATGCTTCACCAGAAGTTGTTTTCAAAGCTATTACAGATCAAGACGAGTTAACAAATTGGTTTCCAGATCAAGCAATTTTAGAAGCCAAGATAGGTGGAAAAGTGAAGTTCAGCTTTTACAAAGATAAAGAGCGGGAACATAGAGAATTTGATTTTTTCCCGGAAGGAACAATTATCGAATTTATCCCAAACAAGAAAATGTCTTATAAGTGGCACGAGCCTAATACACCAGAGTTTCCAAGAACAGTTGTAACATGGGAACTAGAAGAAATCGCACATAATAAAACACGAGTAAAATTGCTGCATACTGGATTTGAACCAGGTAAGTTGTTCAAACATGATGAAGGCTGGTCTTATTTCTTGAATCGATTACAAAAATACTGTGAAAAATGAAGTTGAAGATACTATCAGGTTGTATCTATTTTGCTCATAACTGGAACTGATTATAATGCTGACGTTCCGCTAACGAATTCTTTAATTATTGCAGAAAAAATTCCATGGGTTTGGCTTGTGCAGATCAAGGATGCTGGTCATGCAGGAATGTCGCAATATCCAGATAAAATCAATAAGGTATACTATCTATCAGACCCATAAAAAACAAAATAATAAAATCGACAGTTACCTATAGAAATGAACTATTTTTTTGAAACCTATTATGATGGCTCATGTATAGTTCGAAAAGTTAAGTTTATTCTGGGCTGGGTTATGTTTTTAGATTTAGGTAAGCTATGTAACCAATTTCTCTGTGTAGCATCCTTCATTATAAGCAAACTTCCATCTTCAAGTACAAGCGAAACTATTTGTTTAGTTTGCTTATGCTTAAATGAGAATTTTCGTTCTGCTCCAAAACTCAACGAAGCAATAGTATTTTTCTTTCCTAGTGGTTTTTCGTCATCACTATGCCATCCCATACCTTCATTTCCATTATGATATAAGTTCAGCAAACAGGAATTGAATTTTATTACTGCAAGCTCTTCTACTATTTGCTTAAGTTCAGAAAGTTCCTTCGTCCATGCTAATGCTCGCTTTGTTGTATTTGAATAGGTATACAAGTATTCAGAATCACCATACCATGCAACTTTTCTCTTAGTAGTAATACGTTTACCAAAAATGATGACTTCATCTTTTTCCCATTGGGTATTTTGCATTAACAAATTAAAGTATCGATTTGCTTCTTCGGATGATAGTAGTATCTTCCCATAATAGTTTACTGTACCGTCTGTATTCAGAATATTGCTTATTCTATATTCATTGAACGTGGTCATTTGTTCCATCTCTTCTAGTGATTCTTCATGCTATTTCGTAATCAGTGCATGGTTCAAACGATATTTAAACGAAGGTTACATGGTATGTATGATATCTTTGAATTATTTCACAAGGCGCAGGTAATCTCTATTGAGGAACTTGTCAAAGGACATAAATAACGCAATATTTAGTAAAGTCAGGTGAAAGTAGTGTCTAACTTGCAAGAGAGTCAGCGTTGCTAGATAGTGTCTCTTCTTCTATTACATCTTCAATGACAGAGATATCAAGAATCACCAGAACCATTTCTTCCTTCGGCGCATTCTCCTGTAAGTCTCTTCTGAATGACAGTTCGCACATAGTATCTCAAGATTTGAGCTCTTGATATTAGACCTATTGCCGTCTTTGTGATGGCGATGAAATGCGTGCTCCTTTAGAGTATTATGACACTTCTTGCATTTACCTTTTTGCTTGTCCCATTGTATCCGTACTTGTTCTTCAGAAAAGTTTGCTCGGTGTTTATACCTCGACTTTTCAAGTAAGAAAAATCCAGTGGCCATGGATATAAACAGTATCACTAATGAAATAGGCGATATCTGAGCGTTGTGTGTCTGAGCATTGTACAACACAAGTAATGGTAGGAATACAAATAATGCCCCTATAGCTACTTGTTTACCTTTCCTTGGCTGAAATAATGGTTTACTTCTTGTCGTTTAGTGTATACCTCCAACCAACTGGCAGACGTTAATAATTGTAATAGCTTTGATATCCTGTTGCATAGAGATTCATGTTATCAACTATGGGCATGATTTACAATCTTATTATTGATCTTATATATAACCAAAAGCGTTCTTAGATGGAATAGATAAATTGAGTCTATAAATTACCTCTCTTTGGCTGATAACATTATTTTATGGGCTATAACAATGCCTGGAGTCTCAAATCTCAGCGGATATATCCATAATACATACCTACACAACAAACTCTTTTCGGAACAAGCCTAAAAGCTTCCAGCCAGCCATCTGGCACTTCAACAAACACAGTTCTGGAAACTAAAGTACCATTTATGAGCTAATATTCCGCAGATTAAATTGTTGTCTGATCAAGTCTTGAAATTCTCTATTGGACATATTTTTTCTTGCCTCAACGGTCATAGTGGCGTCCTTTCCTACCGGGTACCGGAACTCAGGATTATCTGAAGTAATGGCTTCTAGAATTGCTTTTGCAACTTCAGATGGATGCATTGCATTTTGTACTGTTCGTTTCAACGATTCTGATATCTTAATTTTCATTTGACTATATGGTGAATCAGCAGATTCTGATGGCTTTGTGGTGTTGGCTGTCTTCATATTCTTCCAGAAGTTAGAGCTCACTGCCCCGGGTTCTATAAGTATGATTTTGATTCCAAATGGTTCTAGTTCATATTGTACAGATTCAGGCAGACCCTCTAGAGCAAATTTAGTTCCGTGGTAAATGGAGTGATATGGAATCGCAATCCTTCCTCCCATAGATGTTATATTTACTATTTTGCCGTTCCTTTGGTTTCTCATTATGGGTATTACAGCTTTCATCACTTTTACGGCTCCAAAAAAATGGTCTCAAATTGCGCTCTCATATCGTCCATTGAAATTTCTTCTATAGCCCCAGCTAAATCATATCCTGCATTATTGACCACAATATCTATTCTATCTTTTTCCCTTACCATTCTATTAATTGCATCTATGACTGACTTATCGTCATTAACATCAAGTTGAATAACTTTGGCAGATTCTCATTTTTTGCAATGTCTGTTGTCTGATTTGATCCTTCACCTTCTATCTTACGCATTGTTGCATAAGTTTGTAATCCATTTCTTGCCAACATAAGTGAAGTTTCAAATCCTATACCAGTAGAGCTGCCTGTTACAATGGCAACTTTTTGCCTATTCGCTTCGCTCATATCCCATTAATGGGAGAAAGGAAGTTCTTAATATTAATGGTCTCTGGAATACGCAGTTGCGAAATATGATCAGGCTTATTATTGGATAGTGTGATCTGATCTAGGCTCTTTGTACGCCTAAAGGTTATGATGGTATGAAGGATAATGCCATCGCATATATATCAGCACTAATAATCTGAATATATATTCTGATGGTATGATCATATAAAATAATTTAGAGAATTGTATGATTTTAGAGTTAGGCTACGTCCTTATCTGTAGACGGAGTTCAATATCCTCGTGTGAATCAGGGGCCTGCTGAAATACTAGCATGAAATAACAATTAGGTTTGGACTACTAAAGAAGCTGCTGAATCAATCATGATATTGTTACAACATTGACATACAGATCGATTTACAATGCTGTTAAGGAATAACACACGTACTCATTTAAGAGTCTTAGTAGTACTACTACCTCCAAAGAAATTGCCAAGCAGTTTTATTACAAAGTCTGGGCGCTCTTCTGGAATCCAATGACCAGAATTGTGAACTTTGATGTAATGGATGGATGGGTTATGTGGAGCGACCTCTAGAGATTCTTGCAAATGATATAAAGCAATTAATAGACAAGGCCAAATCTGCCAGTAAAGATCCTAATCAAATCACATTTGACAGAATTAAGCCACAAAAATGATGTGTTAATGGTGATTGACCAACAAATGATAAAGTTTCGCTATAACAAAAAGATCTGTTGATGGAGAGAAAAGTGAGCCCAAAAAGAAGATGCTGCTGCCGTGGGCTACCTGATGCACCGCTCTGACGGAGATACTTAGAACCCAAAAAGAAGATATTGACGTTAGTACTTGGCAGAGGAACTGTTGTGTAGTCATTGCTATATACTCAGTTCTATGTATATATTATAGGGAAAGATATGTCAACAAGCAAAGAACAACAACAAAGACAAGAAGAAGAAAAGCAATTAGCATCACAAGAACAATTAACAGCTCAAGAACGATTACATCAAAGAGAGCAACAACAATCAATCAATAGATCATTAGATGAAACAAAGAACAACATAAGAAGAACAGCAGATCAAGCAATGAAAG
>DATDFS010000182.1:0-4427 GCA_036522495.1 Nitrososphaeraceae archaeon
TCGAGAACAACAAGATACATAACAGCGGACATTACGGCATAGATCCTCACACAGGTACTCATGATATGATAATTCGGAATAACATTGTGTATGATAATAATGGCACAGCCATAATCTGTTCTTTGGATTGCTACAATATAAGGTTTGAAAACAACATCGTCTACAATAATCACGGAGGGGGAATTGTTTTTAGCAGGAATACTACGCACTCCGTTGCCAGGAATAACTATGTGCATGACCAGACAATACCCATCCAGATAGCAGCTTCGTATAATAACGCGGTTTACAACAATATAATATCAAACACCAATACTACTGGAATTTCCATTATAGGAGATTCCTCTGGAAATAAGATATTCGACAACAACATCATGAATGCAGAAAGTGCTTTTGGCATCAAAAACACCGCCTCGAATAATATGATATATGCTAACAAGTTAATCAATGTCAAGTCGCTAGGAACAGCCGGCGGCGGTGGCAGCAGCGGCGCAACAGCAGCAGCCCCATAATCATAGCAGAAGGAAATTAAAAGCTTGAGCAGTACAAGAAGACGAAGATGATGATGGATCTAACTAGTAGTGTCGGTGGCATATAAGTGATTACAGGTAGAAGAACAGATAGGCTATTTCGTATATAGGAACCTACATGTTTTTTACTCATAACTCAACGATATCTTTTACTAACATTGGTGTAGCAGTTTTGATACGCTAGATGGAATCATGAAGCCGGGTCTAGAATTCACCCTGTAGCCAGCAAATTTCCCATACATTTCAACTATGCTGGCGGAAGTGAACTCTCCTTCTCTCTGGGTTTTCGCCGGTTGCATTAACCACAATATCGGAATTTTGGATGATATCTACCCAACAATAATACAGGTTCGAAGACTAGATGGTAGATCTGTAGTTTGTAGCATTATTTGGATATCGCATCTGTAATAGTTGAAATATGCCTGCGATTCAGTAAGTCGTGGCGCGAGTATAGCTACTCTGATTGAATGGGAATGTATTCTTATTGATATTGGATTTATTGGAAGATGAAAAAAAGAGATTGATATATTGGAAATGGCGAAAAGGAGTAAAACCCGGATCAGGACATGGTGTCATGAAAGGACTGACTGTACCTTTTCCGTATTCTGCTCATACCTATCCAGTTAAATATGTGTAATTATAACAATAAGGTAATTGAAAAGAAAATATTCGACTAGCGGTGGTAGCAGATGTGAATGTATATGTCATAAAAGACCCAATACCGATTATTGTGGTTACTGTGCACCCTCTCATACAAGATATAGGACATAGTTTAAAAAGGTGAATGTTATGGTCAATATCCAATGACGAAAGTTTTGTAGTAAGGTTTCTTTAACGTATTACAGCAATACTGATTCAGACCAAAACTGGAAGTACGAGAGATATTAGATTACAAAGGTTGCTTATAGGCTTCACATATTCGAATGGAATTAAAAAAAGCCCATCTAACCTCGGATTATATCATGGGTTATATTAAATATAAGAATAAGTAAATCCCTACGATACCCTAAGCCAAATGAAACAAATTTTCAAAGGTTTTTGTGACCAAGTTATAGCATCAGAGTCTTCAATCAGGTTTGTTGGAATTGCTGATGAACACGGATCCTTATTATCAACATCCGAACGTAAAGGACTCAAGCCCTTACTAAATTATGAGGAAACAATACAATATGCGATTACTGCTGCAACACGACAGTATACGCGTCTTAGATGGGGATATCTTTTGGGGAGCGTCGATTATGCCTGTTCTATTTATGAGAAGTTAATTAGAGCGAACGTTCCCATTACTGACAATAACAATCGTCTTGCATATGTCATATTATTAACATTTGATGTAGGAACAGATAACTTTCATAAAATTATGGTGAATAAAATAATTCCACTCATTCGCAAAAGTAAGAGTCAGTTTCTTAAGGAGAAGGGGAGATAATAATATGATGTTGATTGTATTACTATTTTGCACGTGACGACAAATTGACTGAGTATCAACATATCGTGGCTCAGAATGCTATAATTATGAAAAAGGATATCGTAAAGAATAAAAGTAATATGTCTGACAACAGAGAACACATTTCTCTCTTGCCTACCGATAGACAAAAGCTAATAGTTGCTGCTAGTGTGCATCAACAAACCGGCATTAATAATGGCGAGGATGAAACAAGTGACTTGTAAAGGTATATGCATGCGTCATAGAGCAATAAAGCCAATAGGTCATCGTGGCCGTTATGACGTGGGACAAAAACGATGTCAGGTCTGTGAGATATTCGTAAAATGGGATGGATTATGGTGTCCATGCTGTGGTTATAGGTTAAGAACAAGACCCCGTAACAAAAAATTTAGAACAAAACTGATGAAAGTGAAGTAAAAACAGGAAAGTTATGTAAAAGGGGCTTTCTAATTGTGAACGCTTATGTAAAACTAATTCGGTCTGGAATACATATTTGAAAGATCGCAGGTTGTTACGTTATCTACTGCCGTATAGTCTTCTGAGCAACCGCGGACATAAGTCTAACTCAACCGGCCAACAAAGGACTTTATAGAAGACATCCTAGCCTTGATATAAGATGTATATAATTTGTAATGCCTGCGTAAATGAGTTTAATGACCTAATTAAAGAAGTAAGTACTCAAGCACTGTTAGTGGCCTTATGCTATTGCTCAGATCCTTGTTGTAAGAATTACCTTAACAAGTGGAAAATAGGCGAAGTTTAAATTGGCATATTCCTTTCAGACATTATAGATGGAATTTCACAAGGATGTTACAGCTTCTACCTATGCTCTATTCAGTCTAATTTTAACCTCACGACTGTCCGTTTACAAATTTGACCTTATAAAAGTATATTATAGCGTTTATTCAAACTTGTAATTATCATCTACAAATTTGGCATCTTTATTGAGATAAACTATCCCACGGTCAAAATTATTTATCGTTGATTTCGGGATAAGATATTTATCAGGAGTTATCGGGCCGGACTCAACTACAAGATTTTCAGGTTGGACAGTTCTGACAATTCCTATGTGCTTGCCATCTACTGTATAGACGGGCTTATTTACTAATTGTTGCGATTCGCTAATTTTTTCGTTTCTATCAGATTCCATGATGTCATATACTTATCATAATAAAATATTAAGCAATTACACATATTTTATACAGTGTAATTGTAGTACCAATTTGCAAAAAAGGAAAAAACGATTATTCAGTCCGCTGTTGAGCACCGTTGAAAGGACTAGTGGAAAATGTCATTTTAGATGTAATAAATTCAACATCCATTTGACAAGGTGTCTTTGGCTCAAAAAGGCAATGATTGTTCCAAAGGGAAGAAACTTTAATATCATGACATTAAGAACAAAGTAGAGGATAAAAGGTATAAGCGTTTTTGAATCAGCTCATAAAGTTACGAACTTCTATGGTATCGAAGTCTTTCCAGATATTAGGTCCTTTGAAAACAAAAACCTGAAAATGAAGATGTGGAATATACGTGTACCCTGTCATGCCTACTTTGGCTATCTCCTCGCCGGCGCTAACGTTTTGACCTACTTTAACTTTTGAACTACGATATGCCAAGTGATCGTATCTTGTATACTCCTGATTCGAGTGGATAATTGTAACAAAATTCGTATACATCCAATAGGATGGATCAGGTCCTCCCATAGTGGAGTCATCTCTAACAAAGGTCACAACGCCGTCCGCTGCAGCGAGCACAGGAGTATCTTCTGGAACAATCAAGTCAATTGCGTTTCTAAGTTTACCAGTGTGAGCAGGAGAGGAAGTTCTGTCTATGCGTTCTAACAAGTTCTTTGGTACGGGTAATGCATATTTGTTGGTAGACTCAAACACCAAATATTCTCTATTCTGTGTTATAACATATATATCATATGCATACTGTATAAAGTAATAATGGTAGCACCGGCTATGAGAACAAGTGCACTATCATGACCACGGATTAATATGAGTAATTATTGTAGGAAACTCAACTTGGATATTTGTCCCTTCGGTTTTTATAGTTTTTGTAGCCCGCCCTGAATTCAGGAAAAAGATATTCTAAACGTGCAAACGTGCATCTTTGAGCACGCTCCCGTGCAACACGTAACGAATTCATTCACGGATTATTGTCGTACCTACGGCTCAATTATTTAAGGGCAATATAGTTATCATATCGTATTCTCTAGGTTATCATACCCATATGCTGATTAAAAAAGCAGTAGTAGTAGAGGAGTGTCATACATAGGTAGCAACAGACCAGTGCAATGCATTCGTGCATTAATGGTCCTCTACTACTACCAATCACTTATAGTCTCATACGATTATTAAGAATTAGTTATAATGGAATGTAATTATTTTACTCTCTTTTCTTCTCAGAATAATTTGTATGATTAATTCTAGCTAAGACTCCACTTGGAC
>DATDFS010000183.1:0-11031 GCA_036522495.1 Nitrososphaeraceae archaeon
CCATTGCTTTAAGAATTTCTCGTATTCTTCGATTGAATAGGCAAAAGCATGAACTGACAATTCTCCCACCGATATAAAGTCATATACGTCATACGATTGAATGATATCTCCAAATAAGCTTCTGAAAATATCACTTTCTTGGTCAGCCATTTCTTGTGTTAGAAAGGATTGGACACTAGTCCAGTCATAGCCGCCTCTCGTGCGACCAAAGAAGAGTACGAACGGTGCATCAGTGAAGTATTTCTTCAAGCCTTCCAGCCTACTCGGAAGATGCTGTGATGTTCTGAATCTTAGAAGTAAAACACGTGTTGCTAGCCGGTTGATCTTGTCTGTATTCACAGAAATAATATATCTCGTTATGATATGGTCTTCTTCTAATTTCCTAACTCTAGATTCAATTTCGTCATTCGTTAAACTGTGGCCGTAATCCCTAAGAAAAGCCCAGATCTCCTTTGTATCTTGTTTGGAATTTCTACTCAAAGTAGACAGTATTAGTTCGTCTATTCCATCGATCACTGTTGTCACTCTTTTCCTATTCGATATTATAGAGATTATTGGGATTATAGAGATTATTCAAAGCATTAAGCTATAAAAGATCGCTGTGCAAGTACTAAAGAATGCAATGAGGAAGAAAGAATTAACGGCTGAAAAAAACTTTTTTGAAAGTTTTTCCCATTCACTTACTTTATCTAGTGTTTAAAATAAGTAACTCCAGCCATAGATTAATAAATCAACATATCCTACAAATCATTAAAAAATACTCTACCACAAAGAAATCGAATGGTTGCTGCAAATTTCTCTACTGGCAATCCTGCCTTAGACTTCTTCTATATCTTGTTTAATGGTATTTCAGAAGTCCCATTATTCAGTTCTCCAATCACCGGAATTCTGATATTAGCAGGTGTATTGTTGGCATCAAGGAAGGCTGGTTTAATGATGGCCTTGTCTGGGTTAATAGGCGCCGGGATGGCTATTCTATTCGGTGCTTCATATGGACTTGTCTCATTTGGATTATTCGGATACAACTCCATTTTGACTGGTATGGCATTTTGGTCAGGTCCCTTTACAAAGGCAAACAAAGCCACATTCTTTATATCAGTTTTTGGCGCCGCGGTAACCGCGGTAACTTGGATGGCATTCTCTCATGTAATGGGTGATATGTTTGCTATTTGTAATGCACATGCTATTAGTTGTACATCGAATTCATGGGCGATCCCCGGTTTTACCTCGTCTTTCATCTTCACAACTTGGGCTATGATGTATGCTACGAAGAGGTATGGACATGATATCTGGCCTGCACCTCCACCACCGTCCCAGGAAGAGCTAATTGCAGGAAGTGGTAATCCAATTCAAATAAATAACCCATTCAAATGGACTGCAAAAGAATTCATTATAGTCACCTTAAAGGGTGTATCCCAGGTCACATTCGTTGAAAACTGGAAGACTGGTATTTTTTGGGTAGTTGGCCTTACACTTTCATTTCAGCTACCGCCTCTGCTCGCTGGACAAAATACTCCATGGTTTACAAATGCATACACTGCTGGATGGAATGAGTTTTCGCCTCTATATCTTGGCGGATTAATGGCCCTTATTGGTTCTGCAGTAGGAGCTGCCTTGGCGATCCTTATAAAATTGCCAACACCAGAGATACGAATTGGATTGCATGGATTTAATCAGGTCCTAGTAATGATAGCTTTGACCAGTTTCATTCCCTTAACCCCACAATCGTTTATGATGGCGTTATTAGCCACTGTGGCATGCTCAGTGATAGTAATGCCGGCTTTGCAGAGATTCTTTGGAATGTGGGGACTCCCTGCTCTGACAGGACCTTTTGTATTAACAGCATGGGTATTTCTGTTAGGAATCTCAGGTTTTTCACATATACCTGCAGGGATCGGTTGGTCAAGGCCATGATAAGCATAGTTACTCAAAATGATCCAGAAATCTATCTCTTTTTTTCATAGATAGGTAAATCAAAAAATATCCTTACATACAGATATGAAAGAAATGTGGTGTATATTCCATGAATCCAACTGAGTTTGAGCAGTTTCTGAAATTTGCAGCGGATCAATTATCTGACAAGTCTGATTCACAAAAGATTCAATCTTTCATTGCTTGGTGCAAAAAATATGGCATGGAAGAGGTCATTCTCAGGCTAAGTTCTGAAAACAAAGGTGGTTGGGGCGGGAATTTCTTTTTTCTTGACTTTACTACAAAGCGAATGGTAGTTAGCAAAAAGAGATTTGTAAGAATACTTCTAGATCTGGGTTACATTGCTGGAATGGCGCCATTTCCGTACATGGTATTATCAAAAAAATTGAAGCTATCTGATATCAGAAAAAAATCAATAATTAGCCCAGCAGATATTTTAGAGAATGATAGTTCAAGTTTCTCTATCTATTATTCAGACATACAAGAAATTCTTATTCGGAAAGGAGCAGAGAGTATTGTAAGGAATATGTTTGGTTCTATGATAACAAGAAATTTTCTCACCGTCAAGACTTCAAATAAAACAGAATACAATTATGTGCTTCCTGTCAATAAAAATGGAACATTTGAGGAAATTCATTATTGGTTAAGTGTCGTACTTCCTGTCAAGATCTCAGCATGCTAGAATGGAAATATTTAGCCGACATCGGCTAAATGGATGGACGAAGCATCAACTTAATAAGTTGGCAACTTGGACTTACTTTTATATATAAATTACTATTTTGAAATTTAAAATAATTCAACTCCTTGCTATACTCTGAGGTATTATAGATAGAAATGATGTTAGCGCCAAGAGAAATCGATAAAATGATGATCTGGACGGCTGCACAGATCGCTGAAGGACGAAAACAAAAGGGGGTAAAATTGAATTACCCTGAAACAGTTGCTTATATTGCCAATTATGTTGTAGAAGGTGCTCGGGAAGGAAAGAGTGTTGCCGAACTTATGAAATCGGCAAGGTCAGTCTTAAAGAAGAGCAACGTTATGGCAGGAGTACCTGAATTAATACACACCATCCAAGTGGAAGCCACGTTTCCCGATGGCACAAAATTGGTTACGGTGCACGACCCGGTGCAATAGGTGAGAAAAAATGGTAGTAGCCAGAAAAACAAAAAAAAATTATCAAAATCCAAAAAACGACCCCCTGTGGAGGTTGCCAGAGTAATGATACCCGGTGAATATATACTGTCATCAGAACCAGTAATATGCAACCAGAATAGGAGAACAGCAAAAATTACTGTAAGAAATACCGGCGACAGACCTTGTCAGGTTGGTTCCCATACCCACTTCTTTGAAGTAAATAGAGCACTAGACTTCCCGAGGGAAAAGGCTTTCGGGTATAGATTGAATATACCGGCAGGAACCTCGGTAAGGTTTGAACCGGGGGATTCAAAGGAAGTAGAAATATGCGAATTGGTAGGTAAACGTGTTTGCTTTGGGTTCAATGGGTTGACGATGGGTAGTATGAATACTAGAACAGTAAAGAACGCTGCAATTGAGAAGGCCAGGAGAATTGGCTTCAAGGGAGCATAGCAAGAAAGGGGGTAATAGAAATGGTTCTTAAATTAACACGTAAACAATACACAGATCTGTTTGGAGCCACAGTTGGAGACAAAATTAGGCTAGGAGATACAGACCTAATGATAGAAGTAGAGAAGGACCTTATATCACATGGTGATGAAATTGTTTTCGGGGGAGGTAAGACAATAAGGGATGGATTGGCACAAACACCAGGTGTCACCAACGCAAACGGAGCCCTTGATTATGTGATTACAAACGCTGTTGTTCTCGATCCGGTACTTGGTGTGGTCAAGGGTGACATCGGTATAAAAGATGGCAAGATCGCTGGAATTGGAAGTGCAGGCAATCCCTATACAATGGACAGAGTGCCTTCTAACCTAATAGTCTCGGCCTGTACTGAGGCAACCGCAGGTGAGCATACCATATGCACAGCTGGACATTTTGATACACACATACACATGATATCCCCCCAACAATACATAGATGCCATCAGCGGAGGAATTTGCAATATGATAGGAGGGGGAACTGGTCCAGCTGATGGCACCAATGCAACGACTTGTACACCGGGTGTCTTTAATATTAGCAGAATGATGGAAAGTGTGGAAGATATACCAATGAACTGGGGCTTTCTGGGAAAGGGTAACGACTCTCATCCTTCACTCGCAACACAAATGGAACAAATCGAAGCTGGAGCATGCGGATTAAAGGATCATGAGGACTGGGGAACCACCGCGGCAGTGTTAGACGCATCGTTAAGGGCGGCCGATATAACGGATACGCAGGTTGCTATCCACACAGATTCCATCAATGAATGTGCATACGTTGAGGACACTATAAATGCCATCGATGGGAGGACGGTGCACAGTTACCATACAGAAGGTGCTGGAGGCGGTCATGCCCCAGACATTATGAAAATTGCAGGAGAACAATTTGCGCTTCCGTCATCTACAAATCCCACCAGGCCTTACACCGTGAACACGATAGACGAACATCTCGACATGTTGATGTTTTGTCACCATCTAAACCCTGCGGTTGCTGAAGACGTTGCATTTGCAGAATCCAGAATAAGGGCCGAAACGATTGCCGCAGAGGACGTTTTGCATGACGAAGGCGTCTTGAGTATGTACTCATCTGACAGCCAGGCGATGGGAAGGATAGGAGAGGTGGTGATTCGTGCATGGCAGACGGCAGATAAGATGAAGAAGATGAAAGGAAGGCTGAAGGAGGAGGAAGGACAGGACGAGACAGAACGACAGGGCAGAGAGAGAGTGAAGGGTAGCTCAGCTGAGAGGACAGGAGATAACGATAATTTCAGAGCAAAAAGATACATTGCAAAGACAACAATAAATCCTGCTATAACCCACGGGGTATCAGATTACTTAGGGTCCTTGGAAGTCGGCAAGTATGCAGACATTGTCATGTATCCAACGGCATTTTTCCCGGCCAAGCCCAAGATGGTATTCAAAGGAGGATTCATAGCGTGGTCTATCATGGGTGATCCAAATGCATCACTTCCGACACCTGAGCCTGTATTTTATAGACCAATGTTCGGAGCAATGGGAAAAGCGGTGAAGAGGACATGCTTCACATTTACATCAAAGGCAGCAATGAAACTGGGAGTTCCAGACCGACTTGGGCTTGAGAAAGTAGTCTTGCCTGTAAAGAATTGTAGAACTATTGGCAAGTCGGATATGATGTGGAATGATAAGACGCCAGACATAACGATAGATCCAGAGACATATGAAGTCAAATTGGATGGAAAAATTGCGACGGTTGATCCAGCAAAGGAACTTGCCCTAGCGCAAAGATACTTCATGGCCTAAGACAAGAGATCCAAGCACAGCAGCCGCCAAACTTTTTTCCTTTGTTTTATAATACATACACAGAAGACATACCTTTATTTTTCCCTGCAGGTCATAGTGATGTCTGATGTCAAATCCGAATTATGGTGTGTGGAGACCAATGGCAGAGAGTGTAGAATTCAACGCATTAGAGTCAAATGCCAATGCAGTTATGGCTATGGCAGATACTGTAAGAACAACTTTGGGTCCCAAAGGATTGGACAAGCTACTAATAGATCAGGCTATGCACAGACACGTTTCAAATGACGGTGTAACGATTTTGCTTTCCCTGCGGGCGATACACCCTGTTGCAAGAATGATCGTCGAGATAGCAGAGAGACAGGAGCAGCTAGTAGGTGACGGAACAACAACCGCCGTAGTGATGGCAGCGGAAATGATAAAGGAGGGCAAGAGGCTAGTAAAAGAGCTGGGAGTTCATCCAACAAAAGTTGTCGAAGGAATAGAGAGTGGCGTCAAACACGCTTGTGAGATACTAACTAAAGAAGCAAAAAAAATCTCCTTGAATGATATAGCATTAAAACAAATAGTCACGACATCTTTGTCATCTAAGATGGATGGAAAGAAGCTTTCTCCACTCGTTATTTTGGCGCTAAGATCTGTAGGAAAGAATGCACAGTATAACGAATCGTTTGACTTTGATAAGTCGATAATGGTTATTCGAAGGACCAACATGGACGATCGGGTGGTTAACGGTATTGTTCTTGAAAGAAAAAGAATGGATCCAGAAATGCCTCTGGAGATAAAGGAGGCAAAGGTGATGATCGTCAAACTAGACCTGAAGCCTGTTAAGGAATCCTGGTTGAAGGAGAACAGTAAGTATGAAGAGATACTTCATATGGAAAACGACAGGGTGGCAAAGTCAAAAGAAATAGTGGATGCCATGTTAGCAACCGGTGCGAACACCATTCTCATCGCATCTCCCGAAGTAGATGAGGTTGTGGAAAATCTTCTGGTATCAAGGAAAGTATTTGCGGTTCGCATATCCACGGAAGAGATAGAGTATTTATCGCGTTATACTGGCGCCAAGCCCATTAGAATGATACAAGATCTGAAAAAACCTGACATTTTGGGTCAGGCAGATCATATTTACGAGGAGGAAAACAATGGCGTGATTTACCTGGAAAACGGATCGGGTAGAAATATAGTTACAATGATAGTATCGGGTACAACTAAAGAAACATCGCTTGAACGATGGAGAGCCGCGATAGACGGTGTAAACGCAGCCGAGGCTGCATTGAATAATGGCGTAGTAGCCGGCGGGGGGGCTGCTGAGCTGCACATCATAGAAAAAATACAAAATCTCAGATTAAAGGGGTTGGAACAGGTGGGTCTCGAGGTTGTTACCTCGGCTCTTGAAAGTATAATGCGCCAGATTCTTACAAACGCAGGCTTTAATGGACTTGAGAAGGTTATGGCGGCAAAAGCATCTTCCGATAATTTTGGCGTCGATATTGATAGCGGTGAAATCGTAGACATGTGGAAAAAAGGTGTCCTCGATCCCCTACTGGTCAAGACGATGGCTCTGGAAGCTGCGGGAGAAATAGCAAAATCTGTTCTTCGAATAGATAGAAACCTGGCGGCTGAGGATCTGAGTCCGCAGGCTATCTCAGAAACAAAGAGGTGATTATCCACTACTATGATATTGTTAATACGACACTGCGTTGAAGAATCCAATGTCGACCAAAACCTGATCATAATCGATCCTACGAAAATAAGGCATGTCGTCATTGTAGCCGGCAGAATCGAATCATTGTCGGGCTTGATTGATCGTTCATCACATCTTAATCTGGACTATCCTGACCATAAGGTTACGACATGCGTGGTCGCTGAAAAATTTGAGAAAGGCTCCAGGGTAAGAATTGCAGACAGCGGGCTTGTTTTTGCAAAGGTAGACGGTTCGGCCTATGACCGTTATGGCAATGTCGACTATACTGAAAGATTATCCGGCATGATCCAAGCTGTAAAAAAGGAGCGTGAACTAGCAGCAGGTAGGGCTAATGAGAATGAAAAAAATGAGAAATAAAGGTAATGGGAATTGATTACAATAGATAAAGTGGTTGGAAATATCAAAAAAGATCAAAAGCTTAGGGAGAAATATGACGATTTGTGTTCGAGAAAACTTTGTGAAACAGTGAAAATCACCAGGTTAGAGTCAAGTCGAGTAAGGATGAGAAAGGTTTCCGATAAAGGGACGGATATTGCTCTGATACTTCCTCAGGGTGCACAGCTTAGGGATGGTGATATAATAATGCTGGATCCAGAGAAACTAATTATTATAGAGATAGAACCGGAAAACGTGGCAATGGTTGAGATCGAAAAGAACATCGAAGAGGATCATATTACTGAGGTTCTTGTCACGGTCGGCCATACAATAGGGAATCTCCATCGGCCTATAAAACTGGAAGGAAACAAGATCTACTTTCCAATTCAGGCAGATGCTGAACTGGAGATGTTCAGCAAGCTGTTTGCGCATATCCGTGACCATTTAAAAATCGAGAAGACCAAGATGGTCTTCGAACCGGAAGAAGGCACAGAGTTACATGAGCATTGATAAAATAAGCGTAGATGAGTTAAGCATTATGCAGCTTTCGGACTCCTTTTTTCCTACCGGCATGTATACAATGTCAAACGGTTTGGAAGCCTTATTTTACAGTGACAAAAAAGTTAATGGTGCCAAGGGCTTACGCGATCTTATCAGAGTATATGTCGAACACCAGATAGGACCGGCTGATTGTGCCGCTCTTGGCAACTCTTATGGATATGCAGAGGACTTGGATTTTGAAAAACTGCTGGAAGCGGATGAGATGTTGTTTTCGATGAAACTCGTTCGCGAAATAAGGGAAGCAGCAGCAAGATCCGGAAATCAGCTTCTCCGATGCGTAGGCTCTTTCATAACCCATCATGAAATATTGAATAAATATCAGGAAGCGACAAAGGCCAGGCTGGCTTCTGGTGTATATCCTGTAGCGCTCGGGGTTGTCAGCAGTACTTTAAGAATCCCAAAGAGGAAGGCTGGACTTATTATGCTCTATGCCTTCACAGTAAGCCTAGTAGGTGCTGCATTGAGATTAGGCATGGTACAGCACCTTGAGGGTCAAAGAATTATTCATGAATTGAAGCCCAGCATGTTGAACGCTGTCAACAATAATATCGATAGGCCGCTGACAAGTATGTGGCAGTTTGTCCCGGACATAGACATTATCCAAATGGCGCACGAAAGGATGGGCTCAAAAATGTTTATTACTTGATTTGGGACGTACCTTTTCCATGAGTTCCAGACGAATCCCCAGGATAGGAATAGGCGGGCCGGTTGGTTCGGGCAAGACGATGCTAATAGAACAGGTCGTCCCAATCCTGTCATCCAAGGGTTACAGAGCAGGTATAATTTCAAACGATGTCGTATCCAGGGAAGACGCGGATAGAATGAGGAAAAACCTGGCATCGGAAAGAGGCTTGATGCCGGAAGACCTGGTAGTCGGACTAGCAACAGGAGGATGCCCTCATACGGCCGTACGCGAAGATCCATCGATGAATATATCCGCGGTCGAAGAGATGGAATCAAAGTACATTGATCTTGACTTGATTATAATCGAGAGCGGAGGCGATAATATTACCACTACGTTCAGCCCTGCACTGGCGGATTACTTCATCTACATCATAGACGTCTCCGGCGGCGACAAGTATCCCAGAAAGAGAGGTTTGGGTATAGAAAACTGTGATCTTTTGGTGATAAACAAGATCGATCTTGCTCCGCACGTAGGAGCGGATCTGAGCATTATGGAGAGGGATGCCAAAGAAGTAAGGGGAAACAAACCTTATGTCCTTGTGAACTGCAGAACGGGCCAAGGAATCAAGGAAGTAACAGAGCATCTTGTAAGAGACGTTCTTTTTGAGTCCGCTCCAAAGGCTGTCGCGAGAAAATAGTAATAAACATAGACAGATAGATGGACAGATAGATAATAGATTCCGGAATGTTCGACAGTAATGTGGAATTTTATATTCCAAACGACCTGCCTCCTGAGATATTAGCTTACGGAGCTGCGCTGAAACAGCTTGAAGTGGGAAGGGCTGGAAAGATTGGAGCCCTTGTGCTGCGAATGGAGCAGAATGAAGATGGAGGGAAGACTGTTGTTAAGGAGCAATATTCGAAGGTTCCACTTTTCACTCAGAGGGCATTATATTTGGAAGAATCAATGCCTTCAATGGCTTATATGTACATAGTATCTCCCTCCGGCGGAATACTACAGGGAGACAGGTATAGGATGGACATCACTCTAAAAAATAAGGCACACGCCCACTTGACAACGCAAGGTGCAACGAGGATTTATAGAATGGAGACAAATTATGCGACGCAGCTAGTAAACGTCGCCGTTGACGACGGCTGCTACTTGGAATTTGTTCCTGATCAGATAATTCCTTACCGGGATTCACGTTTTTACCAGCGAGTTGATCTGAAGGTTCACGAGAATGCAACGATGATCTATTCCGAAATGATTGTTCCGGGGAGGGTTGCCAGCGGGGAATCATTTGAATATGATATATGCTACATGAAGTCCCAGGGGAGGAATCAAAACCACAAGTTAAGATTCGTAGATACCGCCATATTGGAGCCCAAGAAAGGCGATCTGAAGATTCCAGGCATACTCGGAAAATTTGATGTCATAGGAAACATGTACATACTCACAAAGACAAAGTACGTGTCTGAACTGAATGATGAGATAAATTCCAGCCTGAAGAAACTTACCCATATTTCCGGGGGAGCGACGATCCTGCCCCGAGATTCCGGCGTCATGATAAGGATACTTGGCCGCGTTGCGAGCGACATCAGAAATGCTATGTATAAGATTATCGAAATAGTAAGGAAGGCCGTACTTAACGTATCCTTCAGCGGAATAAGAAAGGGTTAAGTTAAATTTGAAACTTAATATTTCATTTTAACCGACGTGATTTCATTTTATTATTTTATCTTCTGCCTGTGATCCAAAACTCAGTAACCCTTACCTTGTGCCCTTTCTGGTCGCGATGCATGTTCGCGACCCATACTACATCGAAAACCTCACTGCAATCCTCACACCAGGCGGTGAAGCCCTTTCTGTGCCTGTCGAACGCGTTCATTATTGATATATCATGATTTATCATACATATATATGGGTTGAAGGGATAATCTTTCAGAACATACTAGCCAGCAGAACCATCAGTCATTATTGCTAACAGCAATAGTTGCAGAGATGATTTTCTCGTCTGGATACGCTTGTTTGATAAAATCTAAAAACTGTGTATAGCAGTTATGACCTTCGAAGGTTTTGGAGGCTAGAACACCTTCCCAGAGGCTTGATCTTACTGTAATTGCTTTAGGCCCTAACTCCAATTGAAGTTTGACCGATTCCATATTCATTCATATAACTTGCACGCTGGAATTTATGGATATAGTGATGCCAATAAGAGAAATGTCACACCCTAGCATCTTCATCCATTGCAGATGCACAAAGAAACGAACGCAGCAAAGATTCGATGAAGGATGTAGACGTGTTCTACCGATCTGTTGTACTAGGAGACTTTAATAATAACGAGTATACTGAGAGCTATGTTAAGCGTACATTTTTCTTGTTGCAGTTGAGAAATAATTCTATGTGGAAGGTCATTCGATTTTTCATAATGT
>DATDFS010000184.1:0-3028 GCA_036522495.1 Nitrososphaeraceae archaeon
AATATCTACATCTAAAATTCTTAGGTTACTATGGCTCACGTATACATAATCAGATACAGTAGACTTTTGTTATAGACTTTCGTATTGATCTGTTACTGTATTTGTTTACATGCCAGCCTGATGGATAATGTAACGAGTAACCTTTAGGATCTGCATATCTAAGATAATTATTACCTGAGTTTATAGAAGCCTGCGCCTTTGCTACGCATCCTGGTTTTACTATACGGTAATAATTAAATGAACAGGCAAATTCAACAATGGAGAGTAGGCGTGAATAAGTCTGATGTACAGTCAGGTTCAAAACCATCTCAAACAAAAATTACAAGATAAACAAAAACCTGAGAAACAGTTCAAATCCGCTGAATCCGTACTGCAGAGCAAATAACGAAGTATCGAGGCTGTTGACGAGCATGTTCACTCAGGGGAACAACTCTCAAGATATGGTATATCTACCAAAGATAGCGGTTACTATATTAAGCTAAGGTATTTAGGCTCTCTCATACTCTGTAAATTTTGCTCTACCTTTTTTCATGATAGCAAAAATAATCAGAATCACAGATATCCATATTACGCTAAGAATTATGTTCGTAAAACTGACATAAAGATAAGGTGTAGCATCTTCCAAGTTTGTTTGAAGGGTTTTAATCGACACGCGCATATCTTCTAGTCCCGTATTATATGCAGCACTTTGTGGCTCCATGGAGGAGATGGAGTTAGCACGAGAAATCATAGCATCAAGATCATTCCGGATTAACCCAAAGTCTGTCCGAGGTGTTGAGAATGACCAAACAGGGTTTCCATTCTCCGGGAGCAGTTGCTTTGCTGGTTTAATATAATTCACTAATATTTCGGGGGTTTGAGAAGTTTGTGCTCGTGATAGATAGCCTATTGCCTTATCCACAGGATAAATGGCGCTTTGATATCCATAATATGCCATGCCAGCTCCAAAAGCTATAAATCCCAAAATTCCAATTAACATTAGTCTATATCCATAGTATATAGAGGTCATCTTATTTCCATCTTCATCCCAACTTCGATATGCTGCTCTTACCATCGTCTTAGCAGATGTCATAGTATTTAGTGTATCGGTCTTTCTGTGCTGCATCGTATTTGCAACTCGATCTGAATCATGGTCAGCAATCGTTTGGGATATTAGGTTAATATTTGGTTTTTTCTTGAATGCAGAATGTACTATGCTCAAATATCCGATGTAAATGAAACCAATTGTTTGAATTACGATAATGGGAACGAAAATTGAATTACCCGAAAATATGGAAATAAATACTGCAATGCATCCATAAAGTCCAAAGAATATTTCTAGCAAAGTGGTTTTGGTAAAAGGCAGAGCATAGGATTTATTTTTCCAATTTTCACCTCTTCTAACAATGCCGAATTTAGGGGTTCGTAAGAATTCACTCTTTCCGCTCAAGAGTGCATCAAATACCGCTACTGTATTATTGACTGATACACCCGTTGCAAAGAATATCAAAAACAAATACTGTATTGCTTTTGACTTCCAATTTTTTCCCCATATTTTCCTTATCATATAGAGGTAGGTAACTGGTCCTGTTAAGATATAAATTAAAATGCCAATGACTGGAGCCCAGCCAACGTTATATAATTTATAATCTAATGCGATCAGCATCGGAAATATAAGAAATTGGGTGAGGAATAAAGGGTGTACCAAATGCCTTGTCAATTGTATGAAGGCCTGGATCTTTGTATCTATTGGTAGTTTTTTCTGCAGCACTACATCTAGCAGCAATTTCAGAGCAACTTGCATTGAACCCTTTGCCCATCTAAACTGTTGTCGTTTTGCAGCATTCATTTGAACTGGAAGTTCTGCTTCTACCACAACATCATCAAGGAACAAACACTTCCAGCCTTTCATCTGAGCCCTGTAACTCAAATCAAGGTCCTCAACCAATGTACTCGTATGCCAACCACCAGCATCACTAATACATGATGCTCTCCAAATGCCAGCAGTACCATTAAAGTTCATAAATATGTGTGTCAGGCTTTTTGCTTTCTGCTCAATCAAGAAATGCAGATCAAGGGAAATTGCTTGTGCCTCTGTAAGTGTAGAATAATTTTCGTTTATATGTCCCCATCTACACTGAACCAGCCCTACTTTAGGATCGACAAAATTATTGATCGCATTTTTTAGGAAGTTGGACGGAGGAATAAAATCTGCATCAAAGATCGCAATAAACTCGCCTTTTGCAGATTTCATACCGGCTTTTAGTGCACCAGCTTTGTATCCGAATCTATCCGTTCTATGACTATGAATTATATCGAACCCTTTTGCTTTGTAAGCATCAACTAGTGATTTAATAAGTTCAACAGTATCATCGTCAGAATCGTCCAATACTTGGATCTCCAACTTCTCTTTTGGATAATCTATTTGACATACTGCGTTAATAAGTCGAACAGCGACATATTTTTCATTGTATAAAGGAAGTTGAATAGTTACAGTCGGAAGATGGGGAGGACGAGAGTGAGAATCTTTTGATATCTTGGCTTTTTGGCACCTATATTTTTCATGTCTCACATTGTGTAGCGATTGATAAGAAAGATAATAAAAATTAAGTGTATATGAAGTCATTATCCACGCAATACTTATAAACATCACATACAAGAAGGCGGCAATCCCAAGCATCACAATCTGACCTAGGAGCGAATGTTAGTTAACTAGTATTTAATTGTCACAATATGTCAGCTGATCAACTTTTCCCGTGATAAAAAAAAGAGGAGGAAGGAAAAAGAAATCACTGATCACTGCCCTTTTTGGAATATCTTCACACACTGCGGAGGACATACGTTTTCACATGCCATACAAAATATGCAATCTTTTTCTCTGATCATAAAGGGTTTCTTTTCTGATGCGGGATGTCCAGGTGTTTCTAACCATTCATATACATTTACTGGACATGCTTCAATACATGCACCATCTGCTACACATATATCAAAATCTACGGTTACCTCTGTACCCCATATACCTAACTGCCCTGGTGGATCAATAGGACCC
>DATDFS010000185.1:0-3668 GCA_036522495.1 Nitrososphaeraceae archaeon
TTGTAATGGTCTGGCTTAGACGCACAACGCACTATCTATTCATAGTTGTAGTCGCCGTAAATAGCACACTACTAACAATTAATGCAGGAGACTATATCTTCTACACCGACTGGGCTTGGACTTCGTTCGTAGTATTTTCGATCTCACAATCTACCATGCTTGCAGTAGGAGCGATATACTATATGCTCTTCACAGGAGTTCCAGGAACCGCCACATATTATGCAACTATTATGACAATCTACACGTGGGTTGCAAAAGGTGCATGGTTTGCATTAGGATATCCATATGACTTCGTAACAACACCAGTATGGATACCGTCAGCAATGTTATTAGATCTTACATACTGGGCTACAAGACGTAACAAGCATGCTGCAATAATTATTGGTGGAACTTTGGTAGGTCTGTCGCTGCCGATGTTCAACATGATAAACCTACTGTTGGTTAGGGACCCACTCGAAGTTGCCTTTAAGTATCCGAGACCCACACTTCCTCCATATATGACACCTATAGAACCCCAGGTTGGTAAGTTCTATAATAGTCCTGTAGCTTTAGGTTCCGGTGCAAGCGCGGTGTTAACTGTGCCAATAGCGGCGTTAGGTGCCAAATTAAATACGTGGACATACAGATGGATGGCTGCGTGGAGTAAGTGGGATTAGCCAAAGATAGATCCCATCCTTTCCTTTCTTTTTTATTCTAAATCATTAAATCATTAAATATTTTCACTGATATGTTCGAAGTTAATCAGTACTGTGTGTCATAGCATCATGGCAGTCATTCAAACTACTAACTGTCAAATTTATACAGCTTAAGAGAACCTGCATCGTGTCAGTTTACGTACTTACATAACACCACAATATGTCTTCGAGCCTATTTAAGACATTGTCAAATAAATCGAGACCTGTTGACGTTAGTCATTTATCAACCCTAAGGTCATCAAGAAGTTTGTTTATGTTGGCAGTAGGCTTATTATTCGTATCCGAAATATGTTGCTTAGATGGCGGGTTTTCCATATAATTTGGTATCCTAGCAACAAGTCTCTCATGGTACGTTGGTATATGCTCGTTTCTGTAAAAGATTCCTACAGGGATCTTATTACCCCATTCATTCGATCTTGCGATTACCTGAGCCAGTTTTGTGTCTGTCTGCTCTGATTCATGGACTGTACCATCGTACCCTATATCTTCTAGTTTATATATTCGAGGCATTTGCTTACCACTTTCAGGATTAGTATTATCTAATCCTTGAAACCATTCCTTTGTATTGATGTCATTATAGGTCGGACAGGGCTGCAATACATCTATAAATGCTAGCCCTTTGTGTTCAACTGCCTTTCGGATCAAGTCCTTTAGATGTCGTACATCGTATGAATATCCTCTAGCAATAAAAGTGAAACCTGCTACTAATGCGAGAGCTATTGGATTAACAGAATTATTTACATTTGGTTGTGGCAGCGATTTTGTTTTCATTCCTAATTTAAGTGTGGGTGCGGCTTGACCTTTAGTTAGTCCATAAACAGCATTGTTAAATATCATATAGACCATATCTACATTTCGTCTTCCTGAGCTTACGAAGTGACCGGCTCCAATTCCTAAACCATCACCATCACCACCCACGGCTAGTACCTCTAGATCTGGATTGGATAATTTTGCACCTTGAGCAAAAGGTAAGACTCTGCCATGCAGAGTATGTATTCCATAAGTGTGAATAAAGTGTGGCGTTTTGCCCGAACATCCTATTCCAGAGAATATTGCGGCTTTGTGTAGAGGAATTTGCATATCTGACAAGGCCATCTGGATCGCATTTAAAATGCCAAAGTCCCCACAACCAGGACACCAGTCATTATGAACATCTGTTTTATAATCAGATAATTTAAGTGCCATGTTCTAATACAATTCTCCTAGACGCCTTTCCAGTGATTATATGCATTAAAGCATTATAAACTTCACTTGAAGACATGGGTCTACCGTTATATTTGACAATTTTGTAGTCTACTTCACGATTCAAATTCTGACTTATTAACAATCCTAATTGAGAGGTATAATTCATTTCTATATCTATCAAAACCTTAGTAGTCTCTAACATTTTTTTTATGAGTACAGTAGGAAAAGGATGCATTAGTCTGATTTGAATAAAGTTAATCTTCTTTCCTTCCAATTCAAGACGATCTATTGCATCTAGAATTGCACCCTTAGTAGATCCCCAACTTACTATTGTCATATCCGTAGATGACTCGTCCTGACCATAGGATATTGCTTTATCTTCATCGGGTATTTCGTCTAAGGCAACATATAGCTTACTCATCCTCTTGTCCATCATTCTGATCCTATTATCTGGATCTTCCGTGATGTGACCCTCTTCAGTATGCTCATCTCCTGTATTCCAGAATATTCCGTTTTCTGTACCAATCTTTATACGCGCGGATACAGGACTCCCATCTAGTTTGAATCGTAGATAGTTTCCACTAACTCCGTGCTCAACTGATGGAGGAAGACTTTCTATTAATTTTCCTCTATTTATGTCGACTCTATGTTGATCGAAAACCTTGCATGTCATGATGCTGTTTGCGATTGCTTTGTCAAGCATATGTATTACAGGCATCTGATATTGTTCTGCAAAGTTGAATGCTTTTATAGTATCGTAGAAGCTTTCTTCAATATCACCAGATGCGAAGACAATTTTTGGGAACTCACCATGTCCACAATTAATGGCAAACATCAGATCTCCCTGCTCATGCCTTGTAGGAAGACCCGTCGATGGACCGGCGCGTTGGTAAAGTGAGACGACCAAAGGAACTTCATTAATTCCAGCCCATCCTAATGCTTCAGCCATTAATGAGAAACCTGGACCTGAAGTAGCAGTAGCTGCACGCGCACCTGTTAATGCTCCACCTATTGCCATAGTGATCGCAGCAATTTCGTCTTCTGTCTGGATAACTACTATAGAATCTCTTTTACCATCAGACGTTTGTTCTATTATCTGATTAGATTCCAAAAATTCGCTGTCGTCGCTCGCAGGGGTTATGGGATAATAGGTCTGAAATCTACATCCTGCGACTATTTTTCCCATTGCAGAAGATTGATTTCCTTGTACTAAAATAATGTCAGAAGATGGCTGTAATGATGGTAACTTAAACCTAAACTTCGCTGAATTGAATTTAGACTTAACATAATTATAGGCATAATTCGCGGCCTCAATGTTAACATTGGCAATCTTGGGTTTTGCTCTAAATACATATTCAATTGCCCTAGATAGTATTGTTGCATCGAAGTCCAAAATTGCCATGGATGCTGATAACGCCATTACGTTGATCATCCTGGTGAGTTTGCTCAGAGCATGATCGTTAGTCTTCTCTGAATATTCTTTGAGTAATTCAAAATACGGAATCTTGTAGAGTTCAACTCCATTATCCTTGGCATATGCAAGCATTCCCTGAACAGTCAATGGCTTACTGTTTTTTTCCAACAGATCTATAATTCGTTTAGAAGCCTCTTCATCTATAGTTCGTACCTCTTGAATGGTCGTATTAGCGGAATCTGAATCGTAAATTATAACTCCACCTTTGCTTACCCTGTCACCATGTCTAAGTAATGTCTCGGCATCAAATGAAACGAGCAAATCTATGTTGTCTACGTGAGAACGAATTTGCTGGTTTGAAGAAACTCTTACTG
>DATDFS010000186.1:0-11898 GCA_036522495.1 Nitrososphaeraceae archaeon
CGCCTGCCCTCATAAAAAATGGTACCATGATCTCCAGACGAGGAGATTTTGCGGCAGCAAGTATTGCTTTTGATACTATCTTTGGCTCAAGTGCAAAACCAGTATAATTTGGCATATGATTTTTAAATGTTTCATTATTAAAGAAATTTGTCTTCACAGCAATGGGGCTTACTACTGTTATGCCTACACCAGCTCCGTGTAGCTCATGGTATAGAGATTCGGAAAATCCCAATACTGCGTATTTTGCACCACAATATGCTGCCAGGCCTGCAACTCCAAAACTTGCGGCAACTGATGCAACATTCACAATATGGCCTGAACGTCTATTGATCATGGAATTTAAAAATACTTTGGAGCAGTAGACCGTACCCAAATAATTTGTACAAGTGATCGCTTCTATATCCTCGATAGTCTGATCAACTACTTTACCGTATATTCCAAAACCAGCATTATTTACCAAAATGTCAACCCGTCCAAATCTTTGAATTATATCTTTGCCCATTCGTATGACATCCGTTTTTCTTGATATATCACAGCTGTATGTTACTGCTTCGGCTATGGAGTTAGGGTTCGTTCGTAACATTTTCTCTACTGCTCCTAGTTTCGATAGCGTACGAGCCACAAGTATTACAGCACGAGCGCCCTTATCTGCAAAATCAATAGCAGCCTGTCTGCCAATTCCGGAGGACGCACCAGTGATCAGGACAATTTTTTCATCAAATCTTTGATTTTTCGTTCTTTTCAATCAGCCATATTCTTGATAAGCTACTTTTTTAATTTTACAATTGTTAAAAAAAGATGTAGCTTAGATACTCTTACAGACATAGCGAAAGAAGAATACGTTCAATACTGGTCAAACTTCTAAATGTGAAAGTTGTGATGCAGCTTTTAAGTCGTCAGAAGAGCATGCCATCCAGAGGCATGAAAATGAGTAAAAACAACTAAATAGAAAATACAGAAGGTTGAATGCATACATAGAAAACTTAGTACGTATACAGTTGCCGTATGGTACTAATTCTTTTATTTGAAGAATTCACCAGATCCAAATTCTGATTAAACATCTAAACGACTGGATAAGTGAAAGTTAGTAAGAGGTTGGCATGTATATAGCAGCCCTGTAAAATCATTTATAAACGACTTTCAAAATCATCAATGCTTAGGTTACATTCCTATTGAATAAATACTTGGCAGCTTCAGTTGTTATTCTGACTTCATTCATATTATTTGGCGTACTGGTTTCTCCAAGAGTCAATTTTAATGTTGTTAACAATAATTCTCCGATCATTAGAATTGATTCTTCGGCCTTTTCGATTATCAATAGCTCTCACTCACAAGCTCTTAACCAATTAATGATCTCGCTGAGCAAGTATGGAAGAGAGGTATTTTGGCCGATAGCAATAATGTTGTTGTTTGTATTAGGCGGTTGGACAGGCAAGAAGACGGCAGTAGTTATTGCATTATCGATGCTTGTTCTTATACCGCTAGGTGCATTAGCAAAAGATATTGTTGCAAGACCAAGACCATCAATACCAAAATCGGACTTTTTGATTCCATCAGATTATGAATTTGCTTATCCGTCTGGTCATGCGATGATAGTCTCTGCTGGTGCAGCTGTAGCCATTATGATGTTTAGAGACACTCAAAAGAGACTTGCAATATCCTTAGCTTTAGCTGCAGAAGCAGCTCTTGTATGTCTATCTAGAGTTTATGTTGGTGGCCATTATCCATTAGACGTAATTGGTGGTATATTATTAGGAGTCGGAGTGTCCTTTATCTTTGTAGGTATAGAGAAGCACATAGAATCATTAATGATGCCAATAATGAATAAAATAGTAAAAGTGAAACGATAAAGAGACAGAGACCATACTCTGTCGTCCTGTCAATTATTTTAAGCAACTGTTTATAGTGACTTTCAGTGCTAGGTCTCTACAGGTAAAAAAAGGAAAAGAAAATGACTGATAATAATAAATTAAAGTGTATAAGCACAATTTTTTGACTATGGAAATTGAGAGTTTTGCATAAAGAAGTCCATATCACTCTTGCCGATAATAGTAGCAAGTCCCATATCGTGTAGAGCAAGTGCCGGTTCTGCTCCTATCATTTAATTCTACAACATCCATAGAACTATAATAGGACATATGGAAGTAAAGCCATAAAAACATGGTAAGAAAATTTGTAACCTTGTGAAATCTGTTCGTAGGAGCGAGTGTTCTTCCTATTCCATGGCAAAGGGCTGGAATGTCCTCAGACCGAAGCGCTGTTAACAAGACATCCAGATTCACAATTCTGATAAATATCTTGCTTTTTTAAGATGCATTTCTAGTAGCACATTGCCATCTATAGCTTCGCGAATCGCTCTGAATCGTTCTATATTCTCCGATACTGATATATGAATCATAAAAAAACTTCCTACAAGGTAGGCATTATTTGATCTATGATTATTCACGGCGGCCGTGTTTGCTCCCGGTATTATAGAGAAATTGTTCCACAGATGCATAGAAGCCTATCTCGAAGTTCAGCGTGAGGATTTCCAGTTAGCACATCTAGGCAAAAGTGTGTTGTTTATTAGGTACTATATTGACAAGACTACCGCATTCTCCAATGGCCTTGTCTATTGAATACCACAACAACAACTGTCTTCAGGAGTGATTATATCAATTGGTTAAAGGTTGGTTATTTGATGCATATCTATTAAGAGAGAAAATTGTTTTTTGGATAAAACAAGATAATGGTGATACAGTCAGACTAGAAGACAGTAGATGGAGTCATTCAATTTATGTTGCTTCAGATGATAAGTCAAACCTAAAATCAATTGTAAATAGAATAATGGATAGTGATGCTGCTTGTTTGGTTAAAGACTATGAATTTACATCACGATATGAAACAATTATAGACAAAACAAAATCAGAGGTTCTAAAGTTAACATTATCGGATTCTGCAAAAGCATCAGCTTTGGCAAGAAGAATTGAAACAATCAATGGCAATAATATATTTGGAAGAGTTAGGCTATATAATGTAGATTTATTGCCAGAGCAATCTTACTTTTATGGACATGATATTTTTCCCCTTGCCTTTTGCGAAGTTCATGATAACAACCATCTACAATTAAGATGGGATAACAAAGATGATGTCTGGGCATCAGATTACAAAATACCTGGTTTTAAAATCATTCATCTTGATCTAAATCTAAAGAAAAAAGGAAAGAAAATACCAAAATATACTGATAAAATCGACACAATATCAATTACGCAGCAAGAAGGAAAAGGCCATGAATGTTTTGAGATTCAGAGTCCTTCGGAAGATAATATGATCGAACAACTTGCAATAGAAATAAAAAGGATTGATCCAGATTTCATATTTACCAATGACGGAGATTCTTTTACTTTTCCTTGCTTAATTTATAGAGCAGAAACTAATGGTATGAGCAACAACCTGATTTTAGGCAGAGAACCGGCTATATCATTAAAGAGATCTGCCAAGGAGGGTACCTCCTATTTTTCATATGGAAGAACATATTTCAAACCATCTGCTATGAAGCTATTTGGAAGGATACATATAGATACAGATAATTCATTTATTTTGAATGATGCAGGATTAGAAGGATTATATGAAATAAGTAGAATTTGTAGAATGCCATTGCATACGGCAGCAAGAGCCTCGATAGGAAAGTGTCTTAGCAGCTTACAGTTTTACTATGCTACTCAGAAAGAAATACTTGTACCATGGAAACCAATTTTAGCTGAATATTTTAAGACGTTTGAAGAATTGCTTGTAGCAGACAGGGGCGGCTTTATATTTGAACCAGAGACAGAGACACATGAACAGGTAGCAGAATTTGACTTTGTTTCATTATACCCTAATATAATGTTAAAAAAGAATTTGTCAGCAGAAACAATACATTGTAATTGTTGTCCAGACTCTAAGCTAAGGGTACCAGAATTAAACCATAACATCTGTGAAAGGAGAGTTGGAATTGTGCCAACATCTTTGAAAATATTATTAGAAAAGCGTGCAATTTATAAGCATCTGAAAAAATCTACAACTAATCAGAAATTAAAGGCGGTTTATGATGCAAGACAGACGTCATTAAAGTGGATATTGGTGACTTCTTTTGGATACTTAGGATTTAACAATGCAAAATTTGGAAGGATTGATGCTCACATAGCTGTATGCGCTTTTGACAGACAGATTGTTTTGCAAGTAGCAAAGATAGCTGAAAGACATGGCTTCAAAGTCTTGCATGGTATTGTAGATTCTTTATGGATAAAAAAGAATAGTAATACTTCTAAATCAATAGAGAAACGATAATATCAATCTTAATTTCCTAGGCCTCTTGGCATCAAAGACTACTACGATGGATACCATTTGGAGGCGAAGGCAACCAATTGCATCAAGACAGGCAGCATGTTTTACCCTTCTCAAGGAGCCTCCACAATACCATACCATCATTGGTGATCCTCTTTGTTCCTTCAAACGCATTGAAAGGACCCTTGGCGTAAGGACTGGAATAGATTCTAAGAGCCGATTGAAAAGGGCAATCTTGCGGAACCCTGTATCTCTTATCAACTTGGTCCACTTCTTGCCCAGAAGTCATAGGCTGGCCTTAATTTGGCACTGGATGATATTCACATGGAAATTCAGAACGCATTCATTGTTGGGATTGAGTGAATTAACCTTCTCTTGCTTCTAAGTATTGCTTTCGATTTCATCACGTAGCACCGCAGGATGAAAATTTAATTTTGTAAATTTTGGAATAAGAAAGTAGGTAAAGTTAATAATCAATCATATGCAAGCACTAATACATATATTTGGAGAGTATTGCTTCTAAAAGACTGAAGACTGAAGACAATGATAAACAAAGAGAGGAACTTTACATTGGTACAGCTGAATCTGAACATATAGAGATGTATCTGAAGGCGATATGGTACATTAGTGAAAGAAGAGAAGAAATAAAGGTCAGCTCAATTGCCAAACTTCTCAACGTGACACAACCATCAGTTGTACAAATGCTTCATAAGCTAGACAACGATAATCTGGTCAAGTATAGAAAAGGAAATGTGGTAGAGATGACTACACATGGTGAAAAGATTGGAAAACAAATGATTAGGAATACGCGACTGCTTGAAGTAATGATGAAAGATTCGTTAAAAATAGAAATTGATGAAGAAATGGTTTGCGGCATTGAACACCATATGAAAACCATATTTACAGATGCTCTGTGTACATTATTAAAACATCCAAGAAAGTGTCCTCACGCTCACAGCATTCCAATGGGAAAATGTTGCAAGCGTTAGCATATCAGCAGAAGATATCTTCGGTTTTGATATCCACTCCGTTCTCCTCATGATGAGAGATTAACTACATGTATTGTAAGGAGGAGGTACTATCTATTAACTAATATCGATACTATTGATAGTGGTTGGTATATTGGTCAACTTGTAATACCTGCGGGAAGGAGTTTGACTAACTCATTCTAGCACAGTTAAGCACGTTTTATGCTTATGCTCAGAGTTTCGTGGCTTTGAGCAAATGAGGTGGTTTTAGAAGCTCAGAGCACAAGCTGAATATGTTGTGATTGATCTAAGGACATTGGGCCAGTAATTCAGCGGCACCTATCATCTAAAACAGGATGTATTTATAAGCTAAATAACATGAAGGATATCATATGACGACCAATCGGCATACATAAGAATGTAATATTTACTTTATTTATGTTCAATTAGCGATCTATTGATTCTTTGAACTTGTGTTCTTTCTCTTACAGTGGGCATATATACATACGATATATGATAATGAGTTATGATGATAGATCCTATTTGTGTATGCGGTCATAAAGAAAGCCAACACTGGAAAGCAACAACATTTTACAGACACCATACTCCATGCGCTATCGCGAAATGTAGTTGTCTTAACTTTAGGAACACTTGAAGAATAGAAATAGGCAATTGGATTAATCGTTATATGCAATATTAAATTCTTATGCTACCAAATAATATATCGGGAACAGGTTCGTAGTAGTACATATATATAAAAAAATGCGTGATTTATTTTTTGTTTTACAACCAGTCTGCAGAGATTTCAGGATTAGTTCCTTTCGTTTGATTCATTCTTATTCTTCTGCTTTAGCATCTCTCGCCTGACAATTTCTTTATCAATTTCTTCCTGTTTTATCTGTTCGCCTCTGCGTCCTGGTGTTTTCCCTTCCTGCTGATTTACTTTTCTTCTCTCTTCAGCCATCTCATCTCCCTGCCGGTAGCTGCCAGAGCCTTCCTGCTGATTTTTTTTCTTTTGCAGCTCCTGTGAATATCTTTCCCTGAAAAACCTCTCTTCCTCCGTGTCATTATTAGGCATATACGCTGCTTGCTTTCAATATTAAATGTAATATATATTTTAATTGAGGTACACTATTTTAGATCATTGTGTCCTCTTGTACTATGTAGTACACATCCCAAGGCAAAAACCAAGGCCACGAAATAGAGCTTAACTGGGACAATTGAAAATCTGAGAAACAGAAGACTAAATTGTCCAGTAACGGAAATGTACACTTCGGGAGTCCATAGTAATAATTTATCCCAAAAGTTGGAGCCTACAGAACCGAGTTTTCTTTACAATAACCATTATATCAAATGAGACAAACCTGTGATAGAGAAACCGACCCATCGTTGATCAGGATTCTTACAGGGAGAAGGTACATTGTAACCATCATCCAGGGGTTGATATGTAGATTGAATTAGCCGTGGAACCTAGATATCTACACATGCTTTTCCAACTTTATGCAATAGTGTATCGAATGTCCTTAACACTTACAATTCATTACCCTACTCTCCATGCTCCTATTTACTGTCTCTCTATTTCTTCTTCTTCTTTATATCTTGCTTAAGAGACCTTCTTTTACCATCACAAAAATGTTCTCGGGAGGATGATATGGTAATTTTATCACGTTATTGGCACCTTTAAGTCAGCATTCATTATTATATCATCCATTGTATTTGTTATTACGTCTAGGAGGAATGTCCTATGAAAATGATAAGCTAAGAATTAACATTTGTATACATTGCAAAAACAACTTTTGGAGAATTTCAAGACCATTTGGATGATGAAGGAACATATGTTCTATCGAGAGACATCAATAATGAAACACCGTCAAATCAATTCTTCGTATATGTGTTATATTTTTTGATTTGAATATTATCATGATTCACTTACCTTTTTAATTTATCTTCAAGCTACTGGATGCATCTAACTCATGCGTTGTCATCACTTAACATTTATTATCCGTCTTGCAGTTTCAAAGATATTAATCCACATCTGCCATGTCAAAGTACCAGTGTTGGTATTTCTCCTACTTGGATGGTAGGAAACTATCAAAGTTTTATCATTATGGACAGGATAAATCTTATTGTGGCCAAACTTCAGTTCTTTGACATGACACACAGTGTTATACGCGTCAAAAGCAATCTTTCCAAGAGTCACAACAACCTTAGTCGTCTCATCTAATACTTCTATTTCTGACCTTAGGTACTGTGAACAGTTTGATATCTCAGATGGGTTTGGTTTATTTTGTGGTGGAGCACACCTTACTGCCGCGGTCAGATATGCGTCTTTTAAAATCAATCCATCGTCATTTGATATGCTTGTAGGTTTATTTGCAAATCCTGTTTCAAACAAAGCTCTTACGAGCCAATCACCGGAGCTATCCCCTGTGAATATTCTCCCAGTTCTATTTCCCCCGTTAGCAGCAGGAGCCAATCCAACAACCAATAATTTAGCTTTAGGATCACCGAAAGTTGGAACAGGCTTTGCCCAATAATCTTGATCCATATACTTTTTTGTTTTAATTTTTCCAACATCCCGGATGTATTTTGCCAACCTTGGGCACGATTTACACAGCATGACCCTTTCATTTACTTTATGCAATGCATCTTCTTTAGCTAATACGCAATCTAACAAATCAGCGATCAGAATATCGCTGAATTCCGTATATTAATATGATAGTACGTGCCAAATACTACTTAATTTAATCTCTCCCATGAAATGTGACATTCCCGGTATTAATTCCACAGAATAGTGATTGTTTTAATTACACAGTAATCTTCTGAAACACTATGAATGTCACTGATTATCTCGACAATCCAATAACAATCTGGCCATGCAAAAACCTTGAAGTATATTCAAAATGGCTAGAATCAGCTTTTCGAATCCTGCTTATTACTATTCAACGTCGCTCATATAGAGGATCATTATCAACAAGCTTTTTGCTAACTTGATTATTAAGGTAGCAATGGTTTTTGTTTGCTGATTGCAAGAATAAAAGTAAATGTTGCTACTCTATCATCAGAATTATTCACAGCACATATGCTACCCACGAGTACTTTTACTAGACTTTTGAGTATTTACAATACCTTTATCAGATTTCTGATAAGTTTTGTAATCTTTGATATTTCGATCTCTTAATATAACAATAGCCTTGCCTCCTTTCTTTTCATGAGACATTATGCCATTGGTTTCTTTTGTGAAATTAATAGCATTGCTTGAAAGGTCGAAATAACTCGTTATTCTTGCTTTATTATCGGTACAAGACAGTGGTTAAATAACACTCAGTAATAATACGAGATAGATGGGGAAAAAAGAAGCAGAAGAAGAACATAATGCAAAGGTGAAAAATGCGAGATAGTCAACTTGTGGGAAGTATTGGGTAGAAAATGGGCATTACTAATTTTGAAGAACCTTCACACAAAGGAAGCAATCCGTTTTAATGAACTAAAGAGGATAATGCCAGGCATCAGTAGTACAGTACTAGCAGATAGATTATTGGAGCTCGAACGTGAAGGCTTTATTTCTAAGAGGATCTACCCAGAAATACCACCTAAAGTAGAATATCGTTTAACTATTCGAGCAGGCGAACTAGGTGTAATCCTTAAAGAGCTGTGGAGACTGACACAGCGGTGGAAAGCCTCTAGGCTTCCCGCGACAACAGTAACATCCGCTAAATAGGCTATGGATAGATAGAGACAGAAACTATACTGTCGCTATGGCATGTTGGACTTGATGAGTTGATCCATATCAAAAGGACCGACTTTCAATAATTCAGTTGAAATATTTTGTTCTGTATCTATTTTGTTTTCTATTTTTTTAGCCTCAGTTTCATTTTGGTAACATGGTTCATCATGTATGTTTGCTGCAGACTTTCAAGCCTCAAACTGTCTCAACGTTTACAAATCTACAGGACAAACCTCTAATATGGCTATAACGTCATCAAACAAACTTTGCACTGCCTCGTGCTATTGGATTCGGTATTAATTTTACAGGGACAAATATACTGTACCACATTATTTCAAGGAGTACGAATGATTTTTAAAAGATTTATTTTTATATTGGGGTATGTGCGACGTTGAACCTGGTATTGCTCTTGTAGGTGTTAGCGAAGAGCCAATTCTAATGGGCGTCCATGATGCCACTATGGTCAGCCTATATAAAACAAGATACCTAGTCTGGTTTTACATCTCATTCGTACTCCTCATCCACATAATTATTGAATATATGACTGATTTGTTTTATCAAAATTCTTTACGACTTCAAAATGCTCATCAAATTTAGTCTGTCTGAGCAAACTAAGCTCCGGGAACAATGCCGAAGGATCTTCCTTCGCCATTATTGATGCGGGATGCTCGTTTCCAAGAAGTGAAGAACAGAGGTCATATGACATTTGTCTTACCCGAAATTCATCTACAATACCAAAGCTGTGCAGATATTCATGCGCCAATACCATAAACAGATATGAATTATATTCTTCGATAGACTTGTGCTGTCGGATTATGTCAAGGATGGTTCTATTTACAACGATCACGTTAGATCCGAGAATATGGTACGCCCCTATTCTACTGGGCATTCCCTGTAGAATAAGGCTTAATCCAGCCCTATGCATATTGAATTTAGCGTTGACTGCTACCTTTACCAGTTCAAAGGCCTCGTTAAAATCCGTTAATTTTATTATCTGTTCTCGGAATTTGTTTAGCAGTCCTGCCGTTATTATCGCAGCTCCTATTATTCTACCTTTACTTCCTTTCCTTTCGGCTTGTCCTTCCTTTTGAATGCAATTTCAAGTAGTCCGTTTTTAAATGTCGATTTAACCGATTCAGCATCTGTATCCACTGGTATGTCCACCACTCGCCTATACTTTCTGTCTTGAGTCTCTGCAACCACTTCTGCGGATCCTTCGTAGGCGTTTACCCTGATATTCTCCTTATTTACGCCGGGTAATTCTACCACAATCTTAACTTCCTTGTCGGTTGTAATGATATCGGCTAGAGGCTCTCTTTCAGCTGTAAGCTGAGGTCCTCTCCTTCTAGTTCCGGTAACCTCTTTGCCGCCTATACGCGTTCCTTGCTTGACGTTCCCGAATTCTGTTATTCTTGGTTTGCCATCCGGCCCGACAACAGCAGAATAACCATATACAATAGGTCCGATCTCCCTTACCTTGTCTCCCCCAGGAGTCACATATTCTCTTACTAATTCCTTTGGCGTTTCTGTTTGTAGTAGCATGTCTCTGAACTGTTCATCGAACATTCTTTCCATTTCCTCAAATCCTGTGAACGCTCCACCAAACAAATCTGCTCTTCTTCCTGGCAATCTGCTTCTACCACCGGTAAGGAGTTTTCCAAACCATTCTTCCGGCTCTATATCAAAATTCATTTATTCATAATCACCTAACATCATGTAATACTTATTACTATATATATGTTGTTCTTACAATAATGTAAGAGATAAAAAATTGCTGTTGGATTACAGCCCATTAAAGAAGCGGGCCGGCTTGACCTTGCCTCATTGTTGTGATATCTATTGCTGTGAGATCGAAAAATCTTATAGAATGAAACTTGCAGTTTTATGTGTAGCATATGTATCCTTCACGTAGAGATAAATCGCGCTAAGCACGGATTTCCACGACCCATGGCGTCAGACATCATCAATATGGAATCACTGATCCTGGCGGTGGCGTGCCCAATAGTATCATCATGGCGGCCATACGATTCATATCAGTCGTTGAGTTCTATGACAGCAAGAACAATCACAATGAAGGTAGCGGCACCACTTCGATCAAGATATATGTCACGCTTATGGTATGATGACGTTTCAACACCCTAAAGGGCATAGAATTAACTACCGCCGTTCTATTCTGTATATTAGTAACTTTAACCACATAAATCAGCAGAACCTTATTTTCGCATTCTGTAGAAACAACCACGCATGTTGGATTCTGCTGTTACGATAGGAGTAATGATTGAACGAAGCTTTCCTTCTCTCTTGGTAATGTAATGATATACTTTCATCAACATAAAATAAGAAAGAACAGAGCTGCTACCATCTGTTACGATATTGTTACCATTACTGCCCCTTTGTTACCACCTGCTACCGCTGTTTCCACACTGTTACCATGGCATTTTAGTGAGTTCAGAATAGAGCCATTGACTGTACCAAAGTTAATGTCGATGTCATCGGCAGATTTTCAAGTGGTCAAAGAAACTATATGCCTCTAATTAATGATAATAATAATACTGATGTGGGACTCACTGAATCTGTCCACAGTAGTGAACTAATACACATCATCTTCCAAAGTGAAGTACAAATTTAGTGCATGGCAAATAGTTAAAAAAAAGAGAGGTTGTGGCCGGTTTTTACCCGGTCGGGGGTGCACTACCAGATCCACCAGCGCCGCCTGCGCCACCTATGGCTGAAGCTGCTGGACATGCAGTGCCTGTGACAGCGCATGTAACTGCAGCACCGCCGCCGCCACCGCCGCCGCCACCGCCGCCGCCTGGGCCAGCGCCACCGCCGCCACCTGCGCCGCTTGCGCCAGATGCAGCAGCTGCTGCTGCACAGCCAACGCCGCCGACTCCACCT
>DATDFS010000187.1:0-6828 GCA_036522495.1 Nitrososphaeraceae archaeon
TTCATCTATTACTATTACTGCGGCGCTCTCCTCGGGTTTGGGTTTTGGTTGCTTAGAGGCAATATCATTATATGAATCCCATTTTTGAATATTATTTTTCTTTCCAATAATAGATCTTTGCGGTTTTGGTTGCCGCTGGTCGCCGGGCTCCCTACCGTAGTGAAAACACGAGAAGAAATCTCTGCAATAATAACAGAAGCCGCACTCTTCACATAATGGCTTTGTTAGTGTTGGTAGAAATTCAGAGTAACAGTTAAGACACTTCATATACTCTTCTACACCGGATATGGATGGACGAGGATTTTACCTCTGAAATTGCCATTGTTTATAATTAGCCTTTACTTTATTGTTCTTCTCCCTTTTCTTTTATCATGCGTACTTGGTTCTTCTTTATTTGATATAGGTGTAGCAGGATGACTTACTTTTCGAGTAGGTTTTGGTTGTTCATCTAGTTCAAGTTCCTTTGCCTCTTCAGTACTCAGACCCGGCTTTTCAATTTCCTTTTTATCGTCACTCATGTTCTTTCCGTACGTGGCACTTTATATAATTATTGACACAACCATGGCTTGAGGAAATTATCTCACTTTGCTACCATTCCAGGACAATGAGCATATCTTACCCCACCTGATGCAACGCTTCCAAGCATTCTTTTGAATCGAGCTGCTCTTGGCACGCATATAATAATTTCAAAACATCCATTATAAAGTATACGAACTACATCAAAAAATAAGGTATCAAATATACTGATCTACCAATGATAACTAAACATAAACTTTATTTTCTTAGATAGTATTATTATCATGAATATGAACAATAACATCCTCCATGTGATGCTGGGAATAGCTGTACTTAACAGCGAGAAATTCAAGGTCATAAGTCATATGAGAGATACACTGGACTACGGCCTGGTCTCGATGCCTATCTGAAGAGGAAATCCTAAAAATGTAAGTACAAGGATCGCAATGACAGCTGCAACCACACCTGAAAAAGTTGTAATACAATAACAAAGGCTTATTTGTTTATATCAAATCCACTATTACCAATCTAGTCATATTTCCTCCAACAGTGCTTTAGTTTATCGTATAGGTTATCCACGGTAGTATTTATTTGGCTTAGCAGGAACAATTGGATCTAATTGTAGGAATAATTGCATTGATAGTAATATTGCAATAGCAGTATTTCTCATAAAGGTGATTGCATCCTTTATTGTTAGTATAATCATTTTGACAATAATAGCTGACGTGGATTATGGATATATAGCAAGATTGAAGCCACACAGATAATTATAGATAGTCATTTTGTAATAAGTATAAAAGTATAATTCATCACCATGTCAGCAGCAGAGAGTTAAATCAAAATCTGAGAGGATAAAATGCTGGGTTCGTATCTAAATGAAATAAAAAGCTATACCTCTACGTACGTGATATGATAATATGAGATCATACTCCAAAAGAAGTATCCCACTCTTTCTGTTTAACATCATGTTCGTATTTGATCTCAGTTAGAGTCGGAACTACCTTCAATCAAATCAGCAAATGGCAGATCATGTTCGTATATAATTTCCTAAAATATTTCAAGATGCAGATAATGGTTTGTGGCTCAATAGGCTATGGCGGCATCGATGAGATAGGACGGTTGTACTCATTCTTACTCAAGGAAGGATTTGGTATAGTAGATCATCTGGTGAGCAAAGGTGCGGATTATTCGGACATCAAGGATTTCAGAAATAAGAAGGAGTTATCCCACCAAATAGTTAACCATGACTTGGAATATGTAAAAAAGCTGCTGCTTATACATCTGACGCATTTGACCACGTCTTTGACCAATTATTTGACTTATTTGACCAAACTTAAAATGCCCCATATCCATAGTTGTTAGATTGAATAGTTGGTCGATAAATACTTTTTACACACTCTAATTGCAGTCATGCTTTCTGCAAGAAAATCTTTCCGTTCTATCTTCATGGAGATTTAAATTGGAGTACACATTCCATTATGAACAAGATGTCCTATTCCAACTGTACAATTATTTGCACTATCATTATACAAACCGTAAGATACTTTGATTGGTTACGAAACGAAAGTTGATTATCAGATACTCAAAGATTGGAACACAACCGTATCAGGCATCGATGCCTATGCGGTAATTAACTTTATTGTAGCAATAACATCAGCCACAAACAATTTCGAAGAGAAAAATCATGCCAATAAATGTCAGAGATTAGGGTCGGTATGCTATTACAATATACTAATTCTGTTAATCCCAAGATATTCATGTTCATTTCAGCTCTTGAACGACTCTTAGAGGAATGTCTAAAATAAACGATTAACAGAACCGTTAAATGCAGACGGAACTAATGGATGACTACATTTAGAACGGTAGTTGTTGTCGATAGCGTTAACCTGGCTGCGTCTACTACAGTCTGGGATTATTGTTTTTTTTCCACCTATTACTGCTGCTTATTGCGTTTATATTTCACTGTGACTATGCGGAGTACATACATGGAGAGGAGAAGAAAAACCATGTTCAAACAACATCTGATCATATTTGTCGCAGTAGTGGCTATGACTGATGTCATAGTCATTCAGCAATCATACGCACAAGCAAACATACCAAAATCCAATATAGTCAATAGTGCATATCTAATGATAAAAGACCAAAAGTTTAGAATTAAAGATAGTGTAATAACTGGAACCATAGTCAACAACTCTACATATCAGATAAAACTCGCTCAGGTATATGCACTATTATATAATGGCAACCATCTAATCACGGTTGTAAGCGGATTGGTAGACGCCACAACTCTAAACCCTGGTGACGATTCAGCATTTGTCGTTAGTCTTCTTGGTTTAAGCTTCGAGCGCTACACGCTTATGCCAGGTGGAATATCGGCATAATCACTATCTCAATCCTTCTATCGTAACAGGTTCATTGATGATGATCATGATGATGATGGAGGTTGAGCCTCAATCCATTCGTAAACATTCGATAGAGTACAATCGGCTTGCACCTTGCATCACTATATCCTGTATGCTTCATAATATTATACGATATTCGTGTAATGTAATAAGTCTGCTGCAGAATAATTCGGGTATGAAGTTACTCGAGCTGAGGAGCGCCAAAATTTGGGACCCTTCAATATGTTGTATGTGGTTCTGTTAATCTATAGCCAACATTCATGGGGACAACATTTCCACAGGCAAGCTAATGCATCAAGCATCATGGAATGATAATTGAGCATCTATCATAGCAACTTTAAATCTTTAACAATACGGTCAATGCATTCAGCTGGTGCCGGTCCTATACCAATACAGGTAACAGTATCCGGTTCTATCTGTGTTTTGCCTGCATCATGTACTTTTACGACGGGTAACTTCGCGTTTATTATATCGATAAAATATTCGTTTAATTCACTATAACTATTTACCTTTAATACAACCTTAATCTGCCCATGCTCATCCTTCCACTCTGTCACCCAGTTCGGGTTATACATGCTGGTCTTTTCCATTGCCATAATTGCAGCATGTGCAACTTGTCCTGCAATCTTGCCACATGTCATACCCAAATCCTTACGAACAATAATAACCTGTTTAAACATTCGTAACATTATTTGAATATGTTCTATTTAATTTACATTGAGAATTGAGATTTTGACGATTCTTAATCGACAAATAACCTCGTGGTAAATATAAGACCTCTTTTGTCCTTCTGATTTTCTTGAACAAAAGCTTTATTCATCTTTTCCGTACGTCACGGCTAAGATCACTATTGATTGATTGATGACAGCAGGGTCAATGATATCTTATTCATATATGATATTTAACCATATAAAATGGGCTAGAAGAAAGAGTTGGCCATGAATTAAAAGATATTCTGTTGCTGTTTCTAGACATATGGCATTATTTCAATAATATATTACGCGTTGTTTATGTGCTGATATGTTTTCCGATATCAAGATAGCTGTAAATTTCAATTTTGGGATTGTCGGGTACACTGCACTGACATCTTCTCCTCACAGCCTATCATCTTAAATGCCACTGGCGTACCATTGAGTATTGATGCATTTCGTTGATCATTGAAATATTTATAATTTATCAAATAACAAGAAGAAACACCTTGCAAAAAGAAAATATCCACAATGCTAAAGAGATAAAGGTAAACGAAAATTATTTCACGGGAAATGTGATAATTAGAGAGATTCTAGGGCAGACGAATTCTGCGGAACAGGAGATGTATCATGTGACATTTCAAAACGGCGCTCTAACTACACTGCATTATCATGAATCCGATCAAATACTCATAGCTACGAAAGGAAGAGGAGTTGTTGGCTTAATAAATGGAACTGGCGTAACCAAGTTTGAAATCAATAATGATGATATGATGTTTTTTGAAAGCGAAGGAGATACAATATGCATACCAGCTAACAAATTACATTTTCACGGTGCCATAAGAGGGCAGGAAAACTTTTCACACATTGCCATAAGAAAAATGTACAAAGCAAACGGTACGGCTGAAACTGCTAAAAGAGCAGAAAACAAATGGGAGTATGACCTAATATCAGAAGAAACAGGAAATAAAGATCCACAGGAAATAAAAAAGATAGCAGCAGAAATAGCAGAAAAGGTACAAATAGCTATCTCAAAGAAGTTAGGCTTTTACGACTCGACGAACCACTGATTTTAATGCGCTTACAGGAAGAACATTTGAATAGACAGACATAATTTCATACCCTGGAATCACACATAGTACAACGCTAACGACACAGTGGATGGAAACTATGCTGGAAACTATGCTGGAAACTATGCGAATCAATAATGACTTTTGGATACCGATGAAAAAAGGGACTGACGGATGTAAATCCGTTAATAAATCCTATCGGTGCATGCGGCGTCTAATGATTATTGAATAATCAGAGTCTAAAACTACCATCAGCCAAGAGATTACTAACAGCCCTGGAGTTTATGATAAACCTTATCTGGCAGACTTGACAATACCTCTAAAGGATATATAACAACAAATGTTTACCATGTGGAAGGTTTAAAATCGGCTGAGGCAGTTATTCAGTGTGGATTATAACAAACTAACGCCGGAAGAAGAAAGAGTCATTGTAGATAAAGCAACTGAAGCTCCTTTCACAGGCAAGTATGACAATTTTTACGAAGATGGAACATTTATCTGTCAAAGATGCAATGCGCCTCTCTTTTCATCAAAGAACAAGTTTGATGCAGGATGTGGATGGCCAAGCTTTGATGCAAGCTTCGCAAATGCGATAGAGCGTGTACCTGATCCTGACGGAATGAGAACAGAAATACAGTGTGCAAACTGCGGCGGACATTTAGGACACGAGTTTCTCGGAGAACAGCTGACAGATAAGGACACCCGGGAATGTGTCAATTCATTGTCCATACGTTTTATACCGAATGGAAAGGAGTTGCCGACAACAATACATGAACGATAAGACTGAAATCGCAACACTTGCCAATGGATGCTTCTGGTGTACGGAAGCAATTTTTAGAAGACTCAAAGGTGTCAAATCTGTTCTACCCGGCTATGGAGGAGGAACGGTAAAAAATCCTTCCTATGACCAAGTATGTACGGGAAAAACAGGGCATGCGGAATCTATTCAAATAGAATTTGATCCGGAAGTCATACCTTTTGAGAAAATTCTCGATATTTTCTGGCATACACACGACCCGACCACTCTCAACAGACAAGGTAACGATGTTGGCACACAATACCGATCTGCAATCTTTTATCATGACGAAAGACAAAAAGAGATTGCTGAGAATTCAAAAAAAGAGATTGAACAAGAAGCTGTTTACAAAGATCCTATTGTAACAGAAATTACTCCTTTTAAACATTTTTACCCAGCAGAAAGTTACCACAAGGATTACTATGAAACACATCAAGATGCTCCCTATTGCAATTTTGTTATCGACCCCAAAATCCACAAACTGCTGAAACAGTTTGGAAATGATGTAAGAGACGAACACAAATAGCTGTTAGCATGCATGATAAGATCATACGAACACTAATGCTTCTTAGTGTTCATACGACTCCCCCTCCTCTTATGATACGGCTATATACAGATCCCGGTCTGTATATCCTGAGTAATTATCTCTATAAAAAATTCTCATTTCAGCATTTTTCTTGTTATCATATATTTTAAATTATGAATATAGATTAATGGATGATAATACGTGTTTTAGAAGCAACTGCAGTAACTGCGAAGTGACTGCATGTAAGCAGAACAATAAGTTAGATGGTGAAAATAAGTGAAGGGAACACAACTATGGAAATGCCCTCAGCACAACCAGACATCAAAGAGATTGGAAACAAGGTGTAATACGACAAACAAAGAAGGATCGAGGATCGCTATTGCAAACAATAAGAGACTGAATTAATTTTGAAATCTCTTGGTGACCTATACTTATTTTCAAGAAGTTAAAACAGGATTCTTTACCTACTACAAGGACGGAGAAAAAAGATTTTAAAGCCTAAAATATCAAGTCACAGAAGGATTTTGCACGAACCATAAAGATATTTCAGAGATAATTTCAGTACTTACAATTATTGTCCTTATTTCATCTGTAACGACAATTGCTTTAACGTCAGAACAGCAATCCTATGCAAAGAAAAACCACTTACAAGCATCTACAGGATCTGGCAGCGGCAATAAGTCTGGTAAAGACAGTAGTGGCAAGGGAACTCCGATACTACCTCCACCTTGTCCTGATGGTTCAAACCCAGTGAAGGGAAAATGTCCAACTCCAACACCTTGTCCTGATGGTTCAAACCCAGTGAAGGGAAAATGTCCAACTCCAACAC
>DATDFS010000188.1:0-9316 GCA_036522495.1 Nitrososphaeraceae archaeon
AAGTTACCGTGTTGCAGTAAAAAGTATAGAACGAATAGCGGACCATTCTTTTGGAATTGCTGAAAATTGTCTAAAGATAGGACGGCAACAAGAAATATCAAAAGAGGTCTTTGAGAAAATTGAAAAAATGAGTCAATTATCTTTGGTAATTTTTAATGATTCAGTCGAAGCATTTTTACGAAGAGATTATGTCATGGCGGATAGTGTAGTAGACAAGGTAGAAAATATACGTTCTGTAGAAAATGATATAATTTCAATTCTAAATAGAGAGGATAAGATGACTCCCAATGAACCTGTTAACAGCAACATCAGGCTAATTTTAGAGGACATACGAAGAACAGCAGAACATGCAAGTGATATAGCAGAAGCAGCAATGAATCAAACAATAGGTGAGGTTGTTATAGTGGAGAGAAGACCAGCAGCTACTCATGACAAATAACAAAGCCTGCTTTTGGTGGATTTGTAATTGTCCGATAGAATAGCGGAACATCATTATGGATAGAGTTGTTATTCAGATAGAAATAACACACATATACGCACATATTTGTTAAGGTAACCGCTGTTGTTACTTTATTCCACGTATTATAATAATAAGTGTTTGAACATTAGATTATGTCGAGTACTCTATTCATATTACTGCTGAAACAGTATTTCCTTATAATTGACCTATTAACGCTTTGATTGTATCAAAGTCTCACAGCAGGCAGGATAATACAAAAGGCCGCCTTTTCCATTAGTATTGTTTTCAGGTTCTGCGGCAAGATTCGCTCAAACCAGCACGCACAGATAAAGAAATTACAGATAATGCGGCACAAGAAACGTTCTATGTTTCATTCAAGAAACTACATGGAATTCATTTTTTCAAATTGTGCATTATTCGAAGGTCATTCTTAAACAAGTCCAATTCAGCGGGAATATCTATGTCCATGAAGTCTTTAAGAGAGAGTGGTTTTCCAGTTTCCTTTGAAATAGTTTCCTTTTTCTTGTTCCACACCATTGAGTTAAAACCCAGGATGGATCTGGTATATCCTGTCATCTCTCGACAATATTCTCGCGGTTGAGGCATATACTGTCGATGGATACTCTTAGCAGAGTACATTGTTGTCCATAGTTCTTCTGTAATAAATGGACAGATTGGTGCCAGTAATAGCAAAATTGTTGACAGAGAGACGTGCAAAGTATATACGGCGGATCTCTGTCCAATTTCGTCTGTTGTATCATAAGCGCGACCTTTCACCATTTCCACATAATGGGACGCAAATACATTCCATGTAAATTCTCTAATTGCGGTTGCTGGAATAAAGAAGTTAAAGTTATTAAAACCCTCTCTACATTCCTCAATCAATTTTGACAATTCTGCAATGATCCATCTATCCGATGAAGCTATATGACTAGGAGCATCTAATATTACATCAAATGAAGAAATGAATCTGGCAACATTCCATAATTTTGACAAGAATTTCTGTGCACTTGCGATTCTCTGCTCGGAACATCGGAAGTCATAACCCAGATTACCTTCGCTTGCAGACCAAAACCTAAAGGTGTCCGCACCATATTGTTTAATAACGGGAAACGGATCAATTACATTTCCTTTACTTTTGCTCATCTTTTCACCCTTCTCATCTATACCATATCCCATGATCCAGATCTCTGACCAGGGTTGTTCACCGGTCAGCTGGAAACAACGCAGCATTGTATAATAGAGCCAAGTTCTTACGATGTCTTTTCCCTGGGGTCTCATTTGTGTAGGATAACCGTAATTGTGCAATTTATGGTCCTTTCCATACTTTGTAATAAATAATGGCGTGATACTAGAATCCATCCATGTATCAAACGTTCTCTCTTCACCAGTAAACTCGTTATTGCTGCATTTACTGCATTTTTCAAATGGAGGTTCTTCTTTCCATGGACGATAATACTTTCCTGGTTCTGGAAGATTTGGTGTTTGGCAGCTGTTACAATACCATATTGGAATTTCAGTACCATAAAACCTCCTTCTTGACACTGGCCAATCAATTGCTACTGAATCCAACCAGTTGAGCAAAATTTGTCTATGTATTTCAGGATGGAATTTGATTTTCATCGCGAGTTTTCTTAAATACGGAATATAATCCAACTGTCGTACATAATAATCTTGTAATGGTATTATTTCAATTGGAGTTTTACTCCTCTCACACAATGGTGTTCGATGCATGATATTTTCTTCCCTTTCGATAAGGCCAGAATTTTTTAAATCTTCAATTATCTTCATTCTTGCTTGGTTTACACGGAGGTTAGCATATGGACCAGCAGCAGTAGTAGTTATTCCATTTTTATCCAAAGCAACAATTTCTTCCAATCCCAGTTGTCTAAATATCTGTACATCATTTTGGTCGCCATAGCTACATACCATAACTGCACCTGAACCGAATTCAGGTTTTGCCGAGAAGTGTGATAGGATTTCAACCTCCCTATTGAAAATAGGAACCAAGGCGTGTTTACCTTGTACTTTTATGTAACGTTCATCTTTTGGATTGACGATGATTGCTTGGCATGCAAAAAGTAATTCTGGTCGCGTGGAAGCAATAACAATATTATCATTAGTTCCTTGAATCTTAAAAGGTATGTAGACTAACCTTGTTAGAACATCCTTGTAAATGATTTCCTGATCTGCTATAGTAGTTCCACAATCTGGACAATAATTGTTTGGCCTATTTGCAAGATACACAAGACCCCGTTTCCATAAATCAATAAACGTACTCTGTGTCAAAGATCTAAATTCGTCTGAATCTGTGCGGTAATATTCTTTAAAGTTACCACTCAAACCCATGCTTTTCATTATATTGATCATTTCAGATTCTAGGTCATCTAGAGCAACTCTACAAAGATCAAGAAATTTTGATCTGTCCATCTGACGCATCCTAATTTTATATTTCTTTTCTGTGTAAATCTCCACTGGCAACCCATTCCTGTCAATGCCTATAGGAAACATGACATTGTATTTCATCATTCGAGCCGTTCTCGCAATCATATCTATTTGTGCATAGTGAGCTGCAGCTCCAATATGCCAGGGACTTCCTGATGGATACGGAGGTGGAGTATCAATTACAAAGGCCTGCTTCTGCTCGCTTATTGAAAACTTGAAAAGGTCGTCCTCTTCCCATCTCTTGAAAATGATTCTCTCTACATCAGGGTTCCATGATTTAGCTGCGATTTTAGGCTCCATTTTCTATTTTACCTAATGACATAGCGGTACGGATATTAACGTTAGTATATTCGATTACCTGTGTAATATAATAATGAGAGATCGATCGTTGTTGTTGTTGCATGCCCTCATACTTGTCTTGGCAGCATTATTCTTCCTATTTACAATGTCTATTTCTATTTTTTTGGTATTGGCAGTTTTTACAGCAGGGATATTTAGGGAATACGCCGAAAATTCTATGTGGATAGCATTAATACCATCCTCAATTTTTAGCATTCTATTTTTACAAAAAGTACTCGGCAGGATTTATGATGTATTGCTAGTTTATTCCACAGCCGATAGTAAGATAAATACATCACAAAAAAAGAGTAAGTGAAGCATTGTTGCTCTTGGATCGTGATAGCAAATATGAAGCATTAACCCATTTAGTACATGGCAAACTAGGAAAGATGGATATAATCATCGGTATATTCTACTATCTCATAGTTCGTAATGCCAAAGTGTGATCTGAGAATAAACAGTTCTGATGAACGAGTCAAGGGAATACGATCATGTAATGATGACCCTATTGATTATTGTATTGTTACGTATCCAGGCCTGTTTAAAAGTTCTGCCAATGTGAAAACAAAGGAGGCTTTGTTATTGAAATCAGTAGTAGTTTAATTAAGTACTATATAACCAGCTTAGTAAGGCATAGATTCATACACATCATACCTTGAATCTAAAGTATGACGTTGTAATATAATGTTTTTGATAATGCTACTTCGATGTAAAGAATACCATTGTGTGATCATGAAAAATTATCTTTGGAATTAAAAAAACGATAGTCTAAGATAAAACCGGATCCTTTATACCCAATGAGTTGAAGGCCTCAAGTCGCTGTAAACATGAGTAACATTTTCCACAATGTGACTCTCCTTTAGCATGGCAACTCCACGTTAATTCAAGAGGTACCTTCAGTTCAATCGCAAGATTGATTATTTTTTTTCGATCCAGGTCAGATAATGGAAGCACTATTTCACATGGCTCATCACTGCGAATTAAACGTCCCTGTTGGAACAGTGAATTTATCTTTTGTATATAGCCTTTTGTCGCATCTTTAAAGAATTTTGCATCATGACTATTATGGCCTCCTATAATCCATTTAATATCGAGGAATTCTGCATAATGTGCACTTATAGAATAAAATATTAAATTCCTTGCAGGAATATATGATGACAATCTTCCATCTTCGTTAGTTTCGTAACAGCCATTATAAAAGTCCGAACATTCTTTAATGAAGGGAATGTCAATCTCCAATAAATTTGCAACAGCTGCTCTTTTCGCTAAGTCAGCTGCAGACTTCTTTTCGTTTTCAATTCTGTCATGATAATTGAAAGTAATTGCTAAAACGTCTGAAAATTTCTTTTTCGACCAATAAAGACAGGTAGCGGAATCTATTCCGCCGGAGAGCATTACAAGTGCTTTCGATTCTTTTATCATTACTATCTTTTTTTAATTTTGGCAGTTAAGTGCGCCCCTTTGTTTACACCCTCATAAACATAGACGCCTAAAGCTTCGATATTTGGCGGCATTTTTGGCGCAAGCAACTTGATTATTTCTGTTGATAGGGTTTCTACAGTAGCTTCTCCTGAAAGGAGAAAAGTCGTCATTTTCGGTAATTGCAAACTGAAATATCCTTTTGGTCCTTCGAAAGCCACATAATAGTGAGCATTGTCTTCTTTTTGCAAATACTTTTTGTTAATAAAGAATTTATGATCAATATTATTTAACGCATCTTTGATTATTCGCTTGGCTTCACCAAAATCCATGACAAGGTTATTGTCCATTTCTCCTATCACTTCAACTATAACACTAGAGGTATGTCCATGCAAAATAGAACATTTTTCTACCAGTGGTAAAATATGTGCATAATCAAAGGCAAGTGACGGATCTTCTATGAATATAGAACCAGTCTGTCTTTCGTCAGAATTAAAGAAGAATAACGAGTCAAGTTCATTTATTTTAGCTGCATACTTTGAATGACCAAGAGCAATGATATCAACTTCTGGCAGCTTTCTTTGTACCGTTTTAAATTTCTCAATATCATCTTCAGAATCAACAACCTCTATATATCTGTCATGAGTTTTAAAATCGATTGTGACAAAGGTATTATCATCAAGTTTCACCCTCACATCATATTGATAGTCTTGTCTTAAAAATGACAGCATCTTTGAGACAGCAAATTCTGTCCCACTCCGTAGCAAATTTCCATTCCCATCAATATATCGGAAATCCCTGTCCATCTTAATTCTTTCCATCAGAATATATTCTCACAAAAATTTGAGTACCCTCACATATAAATCGTTTATATATTATAATTATTATATTGTAATTTCAGGCGATCTGATTTTGCATAGATAATAAAGCCAAACCAATAGTGGCTAAACATGCGATTTAGAATTTATAACCATTATGGCGATCTGGAAGGAATATGTACTCTGATCTAAAAGAAGCTCTTTTCACGGCAGTAGAGGAGTCTATAAGTAATGAATCTTCATTAGCCGTTGCTTTCTCGGGAGGCGTAGACAGTGCATTGCTGGCAAAAATATGCAAAGACTTGGGAAGGAAAGTCATATTATTAACTATAGGATTCCCTGAATCTCCTGACATTGAATTCTCAAAAGTGATTGCTTCAAAGCTTGGCTTACCTCATAAGATACAGAAATTAAATGAAGAGTACTTCAGTAAAGACTTGAACTATGTGAAGCGTGTAACAAACTGTGAAAACGTCTCCCATCTTGAAAATTGCCTTGCTTTTTTTTATATTTCCAGACTTGCTATCCGAAGTGGCTTACGATTAATTTTTACAGCAAATGGTTGTGATGAGCTATTCTGTGGTTACAATAGATATAGGTTGATTTACGAACAAGGTAGAACAAGCATACAGGAGTTAATGGATCAAAATATTGAAAACGAGTTTGTACTTATCCAAGAGATACAAATGATAACAGATGAGATCGGAGTGAATATAAGACAACCATTTCTGTCGCGGAAGTTTATTTCGTATGCAGAGAATATTCCTATCGACCAAAAGATCAGAGGATCTAATGATTTTATTCGAAAACACATTTTGAGAGAAACTGCACTTTTAATAGGAGTGCCAAAGGACTCTGCAATGAAGCCTAAAAAGGCAATTCAATATGGATCCCTAATCCATAGGAAATTCAATACATTAACCAAAACGGAAAATAAAAATAAAAAATAACCTTGCCAACATATTCCGTACCTTTGTTTTGCCAACTATACGGAGCTTTTGATCTATTATTTGCTAAATGTTCTGCAAGTTCACATAATATTCATCTTTTAAAAAACGCTGTAAAAACAGTATCGCCTACCAGAGGTCAACAAGCACTTTGCTTCCAAGGGTTGATACCGCTACAACAACAAGTTGAACCTTCAGAGAGCAAAATATTCTCGTACTACAGGTGGGCATGATTGTTGTTCACCTTGATTTCAAGGCTACAACTTAATGACTGAGTTTGAGCAGTTTCAGGAGAGGATTGGTTGAGAGCATTCGCTGCTGCCACTGCTGCAAAGCGAGTTTCGCACCCAAGGCACGAATACTTTACCGGTTCCATCTACTTCAGCCAAGACCCAATTCTTTTCGAGTAATTTTGGAGAAGTATGTTTGATTTGACTAGGCCAGAGAGGTTGCATACTTTCCAGTCTCTCGTGCATCCACCCTTTCTGCATCTGACAAGACTCACTCAAGTTCATATCGTAAATTCTCAACAGGGTCTTATTCGTCTACTACAATCCTTCTTCGATTCAAATAGATTGAATGTATTTTGCAGAATAGAAACAATTATGACAATGCAGTTAAATTACATAATATAACTCCAAATCTTACACATCATTAATATTTGCTATCGAAACTGATTTAGTACAAATACATATGGAAACTAACGGAGTTAGAAAATAATTAAAACGACCAATTCAACAAGAAGATTGCACGGTGAGCTGTCATCTTTGTTGTTTTGTTATTGTTGTCGACTTCGATGCAATATCAATCATTCTTCATTTTTTAGTTGCATTCAAGTATTTGTCCATTTTACTTAATTAATTCGAGGCCTGGCACAGTCATTAATTTGTAGCTTGAGTAACTTTCTTACCAGGATTCATAATGAATTTGGGATCAAATAATTTTTTAACTTCTCTAAAAAGTGAAAAGATCTTACTCCCATACATATACTTGATATACTTTACTCTGGCTAGTCCATCTCCATGTTCTCCTGTAATCGTTCCACCTGATTTGATGACTTTGTCGAAAACTTCGTGAGCAAGACGTTCTATTAGTTCAATTTCAGACTGAGAACCAATATCAACTAGTGGCCTGGTATGCAGATTCCCGTCTCCAACGTGACCGTACATAACGTAGTCCAATTTACCATGAATATACAATTGTTGCAAGTATTGTGTATAATCATGCAACAAACTCGGATTGACTACTGTATCTTCTATCAAGCCAATTGGTTTTCTAGTCCCAAATGTCAACTTTATGACATGATTTAACGCGCCTTTTCTCGCCTGCCATATACGTAACATGCTTTGTTCATCGGTTACACTCTCAATAATATTACATTTACCAAATAATTTGTTCTTAAACGAATTAACCCTTCTTTCAACGTTGGTCATATTATTTCCTGCGAATTCTACAAATAAGAGGCAACCTGCTGTTGTATCACCTGCAAGTTGTTGTTTGTTTTCTTCACTGCGAAAGACGGTATGATCAAGCATTTCAACAGCGATAGGAAAAAACCGTAAAATGAGTGGAACAAGATACACTGCAGATAACAAATCTTCAAAACCTAATACTAGTAAATGATGGTATAGTGGAATGTCCATAATTCTCATATTTGCAGAGGTTACAATCCCTAATGTTCCTTCAGAGGCAGCGAATATTTTCTGCGGAGAAAAACCTCGGTCGTTTATCACTGCATCAAGTCGATAACCACATGAATTTTTGGTTACTTTTGGATATATCTTTTGAATTATCTCTGAGTAAGGTGATATCAGCATTAACAAATTTTTCACCATCTTGTCACTGGTAGCGTTGCTGAATTTTTTATTAGCAGCATTATTACTTCTGTTATTAAGTAATTCAGAATTACCATCAGAATAAACTACATGAATTTCTTGCAGAAAGTCTATTGTATTGCCATAACCCAAACAATGAGCTCCGCTCGAATTATTTGCAATCATCCCTCCAATAGTACAGTAATTACTGCTTGCAGGGTCAGGAGGTAGAAATTTTCCCCTGTTTTTCAATTCTTTATCTAAAATCCCCTTGACTACGCCAGGCTGAACTATAGCATAATCATCTCCAATTTCAATAATCTTGTTCATGTGTTTTGTAAAGTCAATAATGATATTATCGGATAAAGACTGACCACCAAGACTAGTTCCTGCTCCTCTTGCGGTTATTGGAATATTTTTTGAAAAACAATACTCGCATATTCTTTGTATATCATACTCATCCTGCGGGCACACAATTAATGACGGTGTTATAGCATAATGGCTAGCGTCAACAGAATAGGTTTTTCTACTCCAACTATCAGAGAGAATTTCGCCTTTCGCAATACGATTTAAATCATCTCCAACTGACATTTTTCGTCCTTGTGCCGACATTAAAGTATCATTCCTCAGATAATATAGAGTACACGCTATGAAAGAACTGTAACTTTTCATTTGCTAGTTGTCGGCCCGTCTGTTATACCCTTTTTTTGACTAGTTAATAGTGAGAAGATATCTTAAGTAGCGAATCTATCTAACGAACGATAGGAAGCTTCGGCACACCTATCTTGTATACTATTGCATAATGGTATGTTACACACACATAATTAGTTACACAACCAAGAATATCAACTTCTGAAGATGACACGCCTTTGTAACAGAACTTGCTGCATAGATAAGTTAATAAGTCACTAGCGATATTACTAGTGATATGGAAATGATATCGAACTGGTTATCCCGAGTGGGAAGTTCAATTCCAAGAGGATTCTCTCGACGCTATGTGCTAGACTTGTTGACAGAGCAGCCGATGACAGGTAAAGAAATCATTGATAAGGCTATTGTGCAAAGCCAGGGTAA
>DATDFS010000189.1:0-5108 GCA_036522495.1 Nitrososphaeraceae archaeon
GATAATAGCAATAGGCCCTGTAGCACTGGAACAACATGACATACAGGCCATAGCCATGTTTGCCAAAGATCCTTTGGTTTTGAGCTGATGTCCTCTTTTTTCTTTTGAAAATTTCTTTTATGATTTTTTCTTTTATAAAGACATCTTTTGATGTAGCACACTTGATGACTCTTAAGCCTTCCAAAGTTTTGAAATGGTGCACAGCAGAAAATGATCCAATCATAAATCTACCAAAAATTTGAAACTACTCGGTAACTGCTCTAAAAAGTATGGTTATCGTTCAAACAACATATGAAGTAATATTCATAATGGCAAGTTGGTTAACCCGAGATGCAACCAGGCAGCTAACCACTTTAATAGAGTTATCATCAATGCCGGATCGCCTTTTTGGGTGGTAAAACCTTCTTCTAACTATACTTCAATTTTTGTGGTTGCAAAGTCTGAAATCAAATATACGAACTACGATGTTGGTTGCTTTCTTTTTCCTCTTCCCAATCCTCCTTACCACTTTTAATAGTTGGGTTCTTCTCAACTGCATTCCACAATATGAACAGCATAACATTCTGGTAAAGGTAGAATCTCATCTCTACAGTATTTCTTTCTGTCAATGTATTGGTTCAGTTGCAAATATTATAGTATTTCAAGTTTATTAATTAACTAAAGAGATGCTTAGCACCTTGGACTATATATTGAACTGCAATTGCAGCAACCAAAACTGCGAATATCCTTGTAAATATCATGGAACCACGCCTTCCAAGCACCCTGTAAATAGGATTAACTAATAGTAGAACTATATAAGTAATGACAATCACAATTGAGATAGCTAACATTGTCACTATCAATCCAGCAGTTTGAAATGAGATCATTACTGAAGTAATTGCTCCAGGACCTGCAAGCAAAGGAAAGGCCAATGGAACTACTCCTGACTCGCCTGCTTCTCTTCCTGTTCCAACACCAAATCTCCAGATACCATGGGTCAACAATTCAATTGAAACAATAAACAATAACACGCCACCTGCAACCATGAAGCTGTAAATAGTTATTCCAAATATGGCAAGTATCTGTGAACCAGCTACTGCAAATACAATAAGCAATGCAGCTGCTGTAGCTATGGCAGTTTTTGAAACTGACTTTCGTTCATCCTTTCCCATATTTTGAGTTAGTGCGATAAAGAGAGGAACGCTACCTATAGGATCAATAACTACGAAAAGAGCAATAGTAGATTTAATCAAGTTTTCAAAAAAGTCAGGTGGAATTATAAATCCGGGCAATGACAATGAAGGCAATGACGACAAAGGTAGTAATAATTGAATTTCAAATATGGCAATAATCCCAATCAACATTATATACTGTTAATCTAGAACAGAATACCAATTTATTAATACCCTTTGACAATGGAGGTTAGTGAAGACGACCACTGCTACCTCTACTAATCTCGATATCGGATATGATCATATCACCTATGAAGATTCTCCTTAGAAAGAAAGATACGCCTTGTCACTGAAGGATTATCTCATCAATATTCTGACCAGTTGTATAATAAAACACAAAAAGAGAATGCCATGGCTATAATAGATTTCATATTATCTATGAAGACAGAAATCAACCTATCTAGCCATATATAAAAAACAACATAATGGCATTGACCGTTATCACAATTTCATAAAAACGAAAAATCATTTAAGGTAATGACAAGGAAAGTACTTTTGTTTATTTATTGCCATGATCTCCAATTCTCAACATCTGTCGCCTTTTTTATTTTGTTAATCCACGATCTATCCGTTTGCTTATTTGTTTCTACTCCACTGTAGCTTGTTATAATATCACTCATTGGTTGTGGTAGTGTTTGGCGTGCTTGTTTGTTTAGTCCCTCTCTCGCAAGTTCATTATTTTCTTCTACAGTGGTGACTTTAGCTTTACTAGTCACACATCCCACTTGACTTAAAAGATCTGATTTAGAGATGTTACTAACAGCAGTTTCATGAAACGTTGCTTTTATCATTGTTCTTATTTTCTCTGCATCCTTTGTTATTGCCTGTTGTTTTTCTTGTTGTTGTTGTTCCTTCTGCTGCCAAGATGATTCGACAGTAGCCAATTGGTGTTTTTCCTGTTGCTCTTCTTCTTCAAGATATTCTTGAAGTAATGATGCTTGGCCCATGATTTGACCCCTGCCACAATCTGATAACCCGTTCTTTTGAAGAAATGATATGTACTTTAATAGAACATTGCACTCTGCCAGCCTAGTTTTTGCTTCTTCTATAGATATCAATGTCATTTTCATTTGCCTTTATCATATCTCCTTTTCTTTTAATTCATAATTGTGCAATCATTTTGTTGTTTTGGATGCAAAAAGCTATGTAGTTTATTGAAGAGAAATGATACACACGACTCAAAAAGTGTTGATATATATGATAAATGATATCACAGAAGTGTTATTGATTAAAAATATGGGATTCTAGGTCAGCCTTTCAAAATATTGATATATTATAAGACTTCTTGTATACCGAACAGATCTGTGTGAGCTAACTTTTTGTGTATTTCAAGATCTCTCTTACTGAGGAATACACAACTACACGCTTCACAGATATAGAGATCAGAATCTGAAGTAGTAGTCACGTATGTTGACGTTATTGCAGTCATTGACGACAGAGACATCTTTTTGTAGTTCTGCCTCCTATAGTAATATACTCAGAATCCTATATACAGATTTGGTCAGAATTAAATACTTACTTCTAAAATAAAGTATTATTTTTAAGGCTTAAAGCCAGATCAATATCCTGATTAGTTCTAACCTTTTTAGTAAAAAATAAGAAGATATGAAATATCGAAAACTAGTAATAATAATAACAACAACAAATTCAAAGTCTTAAATCGTCGTAGATATTCTTGTGGGCAACTGCAACATAACAGCTGCAAAATCTGATATTCAATTCCGGAATGACCCAATGCCTCTTGATGAAGTAAATAGAATTCTTTGGTGGGAAAACATCAGCCTAGATGGGCTTAACCATCGTGTGGCATAATAGTATTTTGAACCTTCTATTGTTAAGAGTTTAGTATTATTTAATTTTTATTAGTCTATTATCATAGTTCGATTCAAACTTCCACATAGTTGACCGTGAACAGATGAGTCGCCTCTTTCTACCCTACTATAGTTCGATTCTCTCCTTGTTTCTGACATTCCTCTAGCATTTTGGTAAATAGGAGTCTGTTTTCTTCTCTTAGAGCATATTTAAAACTGCCCAAGATTCTATTTCCTTGTTAAGTAAATTTTCTTCTCTATGCTTACTATATATATCATAGATCACTCATAATGGCAGCTTAAGAATTGCATGATAAAGCAGGAGATTTTAGGTCTAAAAAAGCATTATTATCATAGTTTGAATAATATGACATCTGTCTTCAAGACTGACTTTAAGACTGCCACTACAATACAAAAAGTACTAGACGTACTTCCAAAAGCAGCAGAGATTGCAGCTACATTTACACACTAGATCCATTTAACAAGTTAATTGGTAAAGGAGTAATACAAATAGTTGATGCTATAGTAGACAAGAGAAGGAGATGAGTTTTTTCGAAGCAACAACAAAAAAGCCACTGATGCAAAAAAGAGAGAGTAGACGGTACGAAAGAAAACCCTACTATATCCGAAATTTACGAAAAAATTCTAGATGGCATGACTTTAACTTCTATAATCCTACTTACTAATACTAAATCTGGAAATTGAGCCAAGTCGAGTCAGGGATATCTATCTATAACCTTGTCTTATTATCCAAACAGAGCAAGATTCTTCTAGAAACATTTTTGTATAATATGTCCAATAATAGATCACATTATGGCGGGAATATGTTTGGCTAGCTTTGCCATCTTGGCAGGTGGGCTAGCGACATTATATGGATTAGATTGGTATAGAAATAGAAAACGAAATAAAAGATCCATTCGAGAGATAGAGGAAGATTATACCACTAAAGAACCAGTTGCTGAACAACTAGCTTAGATAACATCCACAATAATAAAATCACAATTAAATATCTCTGCAGTAGTTAATATTATTGCATAATATCTGTCTCAATTTCAATTTTTCGGACCTTAAAAAGTTGCTATGCAAGTTACATCTTCTTATGTTAACATGACTCTAAGATTTAAGGTGGTTTAATGCCTATCAAGAGTGCTAATTCAAGCCACTTCCAATAACAATCTACATCTATAAAACCAATTTCTTCTAGCCACTTAAGCTGCGTTTGCATGTCTAATAATTTATTTGATTTATCTTCTTTTTTGTATGTTGTTTTTGCCAAGAATTGATTATGAAGGCGTGGTGTCGGAGAAGCAACATGGTCTAAATTACAAAATACTCCTCCAGATTTTAACAAATTATAAACCTCCTTATAAAGCGAGTATTTACGTTCATGGGTCAGATGATGTATTGCAAGTCCAGAAATTATGGCATCGAATTGTCTTTCTGACTCTTCTTTTTCTTCTGTTATTAACTTGTCTGAGACAGGATACGAAAGGTCATGTTCTATTACCCTTACAGTATTATTGTCTTTAAAGTAATTTCTCGCTTTTTCTAGCATAGCAGGTGAGACATCAACTGCGATAATTTTCAATGATGACGGTAACGACAATTGTTGATGTTGTTGTCTTTCATGCTCTTGTTCTTGTTTTGACCTTAGCAATTTGATTAGTCTACCGTCTCCTGTCCCTAAGTCAAGTATTTTTTTTGCATCTGTTGGAATATATTCAAGGAGAACTTGCTCTCCTTCGTTTCTGTGTGGAATCTTGTCCGCAATTTCCAAGTAGTCCAAAGCATATTCTGGTGACGACCATTCAGCGCAAGAGTCAGAATAGTACTTATTACTTCTGCTCACAATATTGAAAGCAGATGTTAGGCATATATAAAAGCATGACACCTTTCTTGTTTTTGAAAGTAATGGTGCTACTGTATCCAGTAAAAGCTAATAGTGCAACATATCAATCAACCAATCGTGAAAATGCAACACATGGATAGAAACAGAGGAAAAGATTGCAACAAATGAGCACAAGAAAACAACAACAGCAAATAGACTGGCGAAGAAGCAGCAGGTACTTGAACTTGCAAGCAAAGG
>DATDFS010000190.1:0-2422 GCA_036522495.1 Nitrososphaeraceae archaeon
ATCCCGTAGGCAAGAGTCCTTTCGTCTGCAATTATCTTCAACCACGTCGTGTCGGTGGGATCAATAGTCAGAGTGGATCCTTTGTTTATTGTAATGTTTGCATTTAGCAGCCATACACCATTGCGCTGATGCTGTTCCTTACTTAAGACAGCAGGATCGTTCAGCTGGTTGTATATGTCAGTCAGAGTCGCAGACTTACACGACACGGTTATCATTCTTCGGACAGAATCATAGCTAATACAGCCATTTCCATTGCCTGCGGCGAGTGGTGTTCCTCCATGCTGCTGTGCCTTTACTTCACTAAAATCAATTAGTCCAGTAATTACTAGCAATGACAACGACAAAGATATAATGATAAAAGTCTTAGCAAGCATATTCATCTTTTATGCTACTCATCCTTTGGATAATAAATTTGTAAAGAATAAATGTGTTGTTATGACTTATTATAGGTGTATCCATTACTTTTACTAGTAAATGTCCTATGTTATACTAGGTCTAATCTCTCTGATGCTAAGGTCTTTGAAATCCCATACAAGGTTGTCTGACCTAAAGGCTACATCGGGACCGGGGTTCGTTATTATGTAATCTTTCGCTCTTCCACAGTTAGCGCTATAGAATACATTATCAGGAGTATTGGCATACCATCCTCCATCATCGATAATGTCTGTTACTTTTACCCAATGATTGTTGTTCTTATCATCTAGGTATGATTCCATCTTTACTGCACTGTTATTAATTATATTGTACATTACTACTTTCCATCCAATCCATCTACCCACTATTGAATCAGTTGGTTTAGCTTGAGCCAATTCATCCGTATAACCCCCGGTAAACCATATCTCTTTTTTCCAGCCTACAGAACCATCATCATGTATTCCACCTATCAAAGCCAAGCCTTCACATGGACTAGTCTGAGTGTGTGTTCCACCTCTTGCAAACCATGCCAGATCAGTATAATTAGCCTTGTTGTTATGATTAGGAATTATCGAATTTACCTTAACATAGCCGGTTATTTCCACGTTCTTCCACATTGGAGCATTAAGCGGAGTATCAACACTCATTCTAACTTTTGGATATGCAATACGCCATGATCCATCAGGCTGTTTGGTTATGTTCTCATAAGAAAAACCGGTTCCGATAGAGAATATATTATCATTCCTTGGGTTTTTCATATTGATATACCACTCTCTCCCACCTTGAATGGTTGGATAGATTTCCTTTATTCCGAATTTATCTAATTTAGCAGTCGATGACGAGGTATTTGGCAGAGGACTCCCACCGCCGCTACTGCTCTTGTGGTTTGAAGTTGTGTTAACTGCGATACCTGAGACTTGGCTAAAAGTTGTGATTGGAACGAAAATACCCCCGAGAACAGTTCCAAGTGAGATGATAATAAATATAATTGTATAATAAGACATAGATTGTTTATTGTCGTTTTACTAGTAAATTTATTAAGGCTTGATTAACTCAGTTCGATAAGTCATCTATAGTAGAAATTCATAGTAGATTAATAGCAAAGAGCTCTCTGGAAGAGCAGATGATACATGTTAAGGCTTGGATTGATCATGGCTGTAGTATTATTATAGAATCATAAACTACATCACAAAAAAAGAAGAAAATTCTACTGGGTTAGTATGCTGAAGAAGAAGATTGTTTTTGTTTGGAAGATTCGGCTACATCTTCATCAGAAAACGGCAGATCTGGGAATTTACTCTTTGTATTCTCCTCAAGTAGAGCGCTTGCCTCTTCTATAATCTTCATTGATTCCTCATTTAACCCTGTTACCCCGTTACTGATGGCCATTTCTCCAGAAGATATTTGACCAGATTCTGACATGATACCTCCTATCAAGTCTGAAATCTGTCCAAATGATTGATCTGCTTGTGGCATCATAGAAGATAATCCTCCTTGTATTCCCTTCATCGCGGCCATAGCTGGACCCAAAGTGGCTGCTACGTCCCCAAATTCAGTTACTGTATGTAATCTTAATTGTATTTGCTCTAGTGCCAACTTGGCAGAATCAACCATTTTATTCATTTTGCGGACTTGGGATAATTCGCCTGACAGTAATTTGGCATAGTGGCTATCATGATTTTGAAGAGAATGAACTACACGCTTAAAGATTACCTGATCTTTTTCACGTAACTTTGCAGATATTTTCTCTAATTTAGAAAGTTGCATTTGTAATTTGCTTTGTGCTTCTTCTATACGTGGCTTCAAAGCGTCTTGGGGCTTTAGTTTATCAAACAACTTGTTAGTCATACTTTCACTTTGAGGCTCGCTCCAATCCTTTCTATTAAATGGCATAATGATATCCTCTTGTCTCATATGGATAGCGTTATTTGGACATGTATTAAGAAAAGCTATGTAACAGCTTTAAGATCGCTTAGTATACCAATGGCTGTGTATTGAATGATTTTTT
>DATDFS010000191.1:0-17275 GCA_036522495.1 Nitrososphaeraceae archaeon
AGATCGGTCATCATTAACCATCAGAACTAAGGCTTTTCACATCTATAACAAACCCAATATATTGAAAACTGTTTGTAAACTTATTTACTACGTAGACTATCACAAAATTTTCGCTGTAAAGAAAAATGATCTTGCTCTAGAGAATAATGATATAGTATATACATGTTCTATTTTTTACAAAAAAAATTAAAAATGGACTGCATCTTTCGTTACAGATGCTTTGTCGCGTGCTTGCTTATCTGGATATTGAAGTGGTCAGTCAGACAGCCTGCAAAGTTGAACTTGCTGATTTTGTAGTGGTCGTATTCACTGACACAGCGATATCGAGATATTATCTTACAAGACACTTTTTCCCTAGAACGGAGTGGAAGAGAAATAAACAATAACAAAACAAAAATATGCTATTTGTCGATAGAAGACGAACCATAACTTTACATGTATACAAGTAACATATATCCTTCCCTTAACATATTATCATAATATTGCATGATAGAAGATATGAGAAGAAAAAACACACAGTTGAAAAATTTATCAGAAAACTTGGAAAGATTGATCATTCAATCATTCTAAACGAGGTAAACATAGATTATGACACTTTGATGAAGATAATTTCCGAATTGCGCAGGGAAGGACGTTTAAAGTAGTACTTTTCCTGTCTTAATAAAGAAGATCACAAAACTCCGCATCGAAAACTAATCATCTTATTTATTTTCTTTAAAATCTCCTCATTTTGAATTGGTTTTCTGAGATATTTCCATCTAAAGAGATTATACCTCTTTTCTAAACTTCCTCATAATACATCCCACTGGCAGTTAAAAATCAAATCTTTAGTTTGCTATCTATTTTTGTTATTTAATATTTACCCTTTGACAAGTGCTTAATTAGAACACCATCTGACCAAGAGTTAATATCCTCTGTCTAAGCTATGTGCAAAATGGTCAAACAATGATAACAACAAATGATGAATCGTGCAACTTATAAACATCACATAGTCAAGGTTCACTTCATTTCTATTTATTTCTGATTGTTGATACGATAGCGGTCCCTCAAACATAAAAGAATAGTGTTTGGGCATGTGGGATTAGACACTAATGGTAGATCCTCAAATACTAGTCTTTGGTTAGCTAAATACAGGCATCTTCCAACACAAATTCCTAAATGTTATCTGGCATATCTTGCGAAAAATATTCATATACTTAAATGCTGCATATGTACATTGACATGTCTACCGATTTCTATGTATCAAAACTTGCAGCAAAACGATGGCAGATATATCAAAAGGAACAAAACGAAAAAAAAAGATATTCGTATAAAGATCAAAACATTATCGCTGCAATAGTTTGGCTAATAAAACTGATAATATCTATCCTGGAAAAAGTCCAGATTAAAAAGAAAAGCACTGTAGAGAAAATCCTCGTTGAGTAATCCTAATGAAAACATATTCGGTTAGACAGCGGCCATTGCGTCAACCAGTCGTCGCCCACGGTTATTTGTCATGAACACCGAAGAACAGATCGCTTCGACTTTTGCAGACTAATGGGCCTGACTATATCGTTTCATCCCTACTGGAAATATATGAATCAAATAACCCTTTACAATGACATGGTCTCCGAACTGTCAAGTGTACATTATTCCCGAAAATTATTGGCTGTTCTTTGCATCTTCTAATGCATTATGTGTATGGGTTATATCCAAGCTAAAAATCATGGCAGGTCATGCAAAAGAAGGCCTTAAAGATATAGAAGAATATGCGTATTCAGAATGTGAAATTCGTCCAATTAAGATCATCTTCTGAAAATCAGAGAGCGATCCTATCTCAGCACAAGGACAAAGCACATATTGGTTAGTAGAAAATATACATAATTGAATAATGGAGATAGTTGCAACTATTATATTACAACCTCTTACCAGTACTTACCATGAATAGCTTTCTAATTGGACTTGATTAAAAACAAGCGCAAGGATTCAGCCATATTGATGTTTTATATAATATAATTGTAAACAAATAGAAATTGAATGCATCTCTTGATGACATAAGCGGAGGTCTTAGTTTCAGATAAGTTACTAACCAATGATGATTGGATTGTTGGCTATTGAAGAACTATTAAAAATGGCTGCTGAGCTTCGTCATACAGAATTAAAGGTAATTCTTACATAAGTTACCATAATACATTGCTCCTGCAATAACGACTATGTAATACGAAATATATCATGAATATAATCATATAATCACAAACAAACAGAGCATTCTGATAATTAAAGAAATGTAACTCTTTTTTGAATATTTATTATAGGGAATAATCAGTAAGATCAAAAGCGATCCAAAGATCATGATTCCTATCATAGTGGCTAAATTTGGCGGTAGTGCCGTCGGAGTAGACGGTATTTTAATTCCAAAAATTATTAATAGATTAAAACAAATGATGGAAAAGGCAAAAGTCGTCGCTGTTTTTTCTGCTCCACTCATCACTTATGAAGAGGAGTCAAGATCTATGACCGATGTTGCCATAGAAGTGGGAAGAAGTTATGCGTCCTCAACACCTATAGAAATCGAAGTTTTGCGTGAAGTTTATGAGCGAATTGCTACAGATTATGTTTCAGAAAAATTCCGTGACGATTTTTTGAAAAATCTTGATAAATTCTATCGTCAAGTAATAATCTCGCTAAAACAGGCAACTGAGAATAAGCGTTTTGTTGATGTAACAAGATCTAGAACACTTGCATACAGTGGAGAAATTACAATGTCCTACCTTATGGACTATATTATGCGTACCCAAGGCATCAAATCCGACCATGTGGACATTGAAAAATGGCCGATAATTACCGACGATAACTTCGAGGCTGCCAACTTTATGATCGAAGAGTCAAAACAAAACAACGGACACCTACTTGATCTGATTAAATACAACGAAGTTGTGTCAATGGGTGGTTTTATTGGCAAAACTATTGACGGACTTGAAACAACATACGAGCGCGGCGGTTCAGATAGAACAGCAACGGACATCGCAATACTGCTACAAGGCAATTATGATACGAAAGTAGATTTTGAGAAAGATAATGCGGTATTAAGTGCAGATCCAAAAATTGTGAGTCATGACCTCGAATATATAAGATACCTATCCTACAATGAAGCAAAACTAGCTGGCATGTTCGGGATGAAAATCCTTGATCCAGTAGCTATAAAGGAGGTAGATAATAACAACCTGGACATTCCAATGGTTATTACAAACAGTACTGACCCATCCAATATTACAATAATTCAAAAAAATCCACCTATAGAAGATGATAATTTTGTAAAGATTGTTACAGGAAAGAACAATTGCGCAATTGTAAGAATGGAGAGCATTGCAGCCTCGCATTTGGTAGCATCGATCGAAAGAGATAAACAATATGACAATTTCGTAAAATTGTCTCCATATAGAAAGGATGATACTGAGATTACGAGATTGCTTTTCCTTGATGCAGATTATGTTAGAAGACACGAACGTAATTTCAAGGCGTACTATCCGAAAGTAGAAATTGTCTATAAAAGAGGTGTAATTACATTAATTGGCGATCAGATGTGGCGTATGCCAAAGATTGCATCTACAGCTAGCAGCACAGTCGGTGAGCATGATATTAATATCCTGAATCTAGACGCCCAAGAAGAGACATCAAGGATTTTGATAGTTGTAGAGGACAAAGGTATGAATGTGAGAGAAGCGGTAAGAGCAATACACGCAAAACGAATCAAAATTCATGGCAGTAGTAAAATAATATGACTGATGGAAGAATATGGATAGACGGATCTCTTGTGAACTGGGATGACGCAAGGATCCACATTCTTACACATGGTTTGCACTATGGAACAGGCGTATTTGAAGGAATTCGCTGTTATAAAACTATAAATGGTCGGGCAGTTTTTCGTTTGCCAGACCATATTCAGAGACTACTAGATAGTGGTAAAATCTATTTCATGGATCTTGGATATTCTAAAGCACAACTGCAGGAGGCAGTAATTGATACGATCAGGGCAAATGTAGTAGAAGAATGCTATATACGCCCTATTGCATATTATGGTTATGGTAAAATGGGTGTCAACCCTCTGCCCAACAAGGTTTCTGTGGCAATTGCTGTTTGGAAATGGGATGAATATTTAAAAGAGAATGATGCAGAAAGGGGAGCACGGCTTATGGTCTCTGCATGGACCAGAATTGATAATAGGTCAATGCCTATGCATGCCAAGGCAACAGCAAATTATGCTAACTCTTCGCTAGCTAGAGCTGAAGCGCTAAAAGCAGGATTTGATGAAGCAATTATGCTCAACACAAATGGAATGGTTGTAGAAGCCAGTGCAGAAAACATTTTCATTGTGAAAGATAATTTACTAATCACCCCACCCATAGCGTCTGGAGCTTTAAATGGCATTACAAGAGACAGTATACTGACTTTGGCAAGAGAGTATAAAATTCCATGTGAGATCCGCGATATTTCGAGAGATGAATTATACATAGCTGATGAATTATTTTTAACTGGAACCGCTGCTGAGGTAAAACCAGTCGGTGAAATTGATAATAGAATAATTGGTGATGGAAAAAATGGTGTAATTACAAAACATCTCAAGAAAGCCTTTGAAACCATCGTTCACGGACGGGATAAGAAGTTCAGCCAAAGGTGGCTCACACCTGTTAATTAGGCATGAACCTTATTGTTAACGAGTTTATCCGTCAAACCTGACAATGCTGCTGGGGGAACATCTTTTCATCAAACTGCATAATAACATCATCCCAACCTGTCTGCTTGGATTAAATGCCACGATGCTGATATATCATCTATTGCGCCAGTATGCAATATGAATTCTTTTCCAAAATGAGTGAATATAAGCCAGCTAGACTAACATAAGTGTCACGCAATAATGTATGATCTCTTTGCATACGGATTCCCCTCCTTTTACCCATAGTACCTGTTCATGCTTTGAAAGCCCTGCTAATCATAATCAATTCAGGACCACTCGTCAACTGTCCAACAATTACAGATTTTGAATTTGCAATTATACCTGAAGATAAAAATGGAGTTCCTCCATTAACTGTGACAGGTTCAACCTGTACTTGCAATGACTCAGAAATAACTTTAATCTCCTCTTCCGTGGCATTTGGATATATTGCAGCACCTGTATTTGTTGCTACAACCATTGAACCTATCTGAATAAATCCCCCAACTGTCATTGAATTAACAGGTACGCCTAGTACATCTTGAACTTGTTGGTCTACTTCACCATCAAAAAGAGGAGATACTAATGCACCATTATCATTAGTTGAAATCAAATTTCCAATTGCAGTAAATTTGCTTTTCAAACGTTCAACGTTAACTCCACTTGCCTGGCTAAGTATCTGTATTTCTTCGTCTGAGGCAGTAGAAGGGAGTAGAATTCCGTTGTTATTCATTACGGTCATTGGACCGATAAGCCTTGTGCCTGCCGCAGATGCGTAGATTTTCTCTTCAATTTGTAGGTATTGCATTAGTTTATTGATTTTTGTTTCTGCAAAACCAAATGGTATTATTACTACTTTGTCATTAGCTTTTACGAATAATCCAATATTAGGGCTCTTGTATACGTCGTACTTGTAAATTCCCAAGTATTATTTTTTTGTGAAATTGCGCATATGAACTATTGTATTTGAGGTATGTCCACACAATTATTTTCGAGTATTTTATTCACGCTCTGTATACGTAATTAATGTTGTCAGTCGACTATACTGCTAAAAGTTAATAACTAATCATAAGTATTTGCATAGCAAGAACCCATATAATCTAATGAATTATGTTGTAATAAGCATATATATGTCCTAAGTTCGAAAACGCCTTTGCGTTAGTAATTGGGAAGTGCTGATAATTTCGCAATTGAACAAGGAAAAGCGGATAGGGCAATAGAATGGATGAATTTCTATGCTAAAAAAAATAATAAGAGATTTGAAGCAAAATTGCAGGGTTATCTGCTTTCGACGATAAAATTTGGTAGTTTTGAAGTGATATCTTGGAAAGGTGATTGGTCGTCTGCTCGCAGTGTCATGTTAAAAGCAAGCAGCAAGTTAAAGATTAAAGTATTGGAGTCAGGTTATCATGAAAAAGGTAATCTTCTTTCTTCGTTTTTTGGGGTTAGTGTTGAATTTGCAAAAATATACCGTAATGGCAATCTTGTTGGTCAAATCGAACTAAAATTAAAATCTGGTAAATGGATAGCAAAATCAGAAAAATCCGGCTAATTAGTAATAATACATACTAAGGTTTGTATATTATGAATTAATGTTGTCACTGATAGAATAAGACATTAAAATGTTATATTTGTAGATGATTTTAAATCCAAACAATAGCTGATGTTAAGTGAATTTGAGTTGAGTAATGTTACTATTTACATCCTCGAAAACAAATATATGCATAATTGGCAATGAATAACTCATACCGTATATCATTTTTGCCTTCACCGATCGAGTATCACTTTCTTGACAAGAAAGTCCTGAACCGAGATTTTACTAACAATATTTATCAGACGATTAAAGGGTAGTGGATTCGAGAGACTTGAAGGACCAACTTAGCTTACGCGTTCGCTGAATGAAATAGCGCATTAAGATCTAGAAGAGAAATAGTAGCTACTAACAGGTACCTTCTTTTTGTTCCCGCGGTAAAATCCTATTTACATTGATACTAACGCAAAGAATACAATCCTACAAATGAAAGACAATATATCCAAAATTATTGATAGCATAATTATTTGACTTGTTACTGACTATTTGAAGCCTGCATCCTCCGGATCAGTTGATACATATTATTATGACATTGACATTCGCAAATTTTTGTTATTTTTGAACCGTTAGTGACTTGTATTATATCGCCTTCACATAAACCATGCTCGTTTTGGATACACTTTTCCGATTTATTCACTATATCCTTACCTTTAGCGAAATTTATCGTTATTTTCTCGGATATAGATGTTCTTTAACGAATGATACAATTACCACATCAGAATGTAAAGATTTTAAGCATGGGTAACAAGATCTGTAAAACTATGAAAGAAATATCTGATTTCGGTTGAGATAGCTTTATTCTGTGGAAAAAAATCAAACACATATTTGCTCCTCCTATAATGGTTCCCCTGAAATATACCAATTTTCTCTTGATCTTTCATCATATGTTACAATCACATCTTGTGGTTTAGTTTTCAGAATTTCTACTGCAATATTGGTTATTGCCTTTGCAAAGGCTTCTTTTTGTTCTTTTGTCCTTCCCGGATACATTGAAATTGCAATCAGTGGCATATCTGGATCATATAACTAATATAGGAGGACTTAAACTCTGCTGCAGAGTTAGTGCGATCGATCACTTCTTCTTTGCCAAACAAAAACCCCAATTTATACAGACCACTTTTTGTAGCTCGACAATTTATACATAACGTTGTAAACAATATTACTGTAGTGTACGTCGCTATATATGGCAAGTGCTATAAGGATATTCTGAAGTCTTCTACTTTCTCCATAGATAAATCCAACAACGAATGACTGATCGTCTCTACAATTATTCTGATCACAGACAGATTTCAGCTAGCAGTAATAAGTTATCATTCTCGTGGCGATTCCTTGTCACAGGTGCAATAATAACTATTTTATTATACATCATATCAAATCCACAAAAACCTTTGCAGGAATGCCATTTTCCCTTAGATTTATGGATATTACCGTTTATTTGTCATTGATAAAGATTCTCGGCTTTTAATCGTATAGATGATTGGTCACCTGTGGATGCTGTTGAATTGCTTCCCCCAAGAATCCACCATGGCTTTAGGAGTCAAATCCAAATACAACCACTCTTTCCTAATGATTAATATGGGCTGATAGCAGGTTATAATCTCACCTGGGATTACTATAGCAAACATCATAATAAGAAATATAACCGAAAAAGACATTTCTAAAATTGTCGAGCTACAAAAAGCATCTTTTCCCGACATGGCAGTATATGGTATGATATGGCCATCATCTTTCCTTCAAAGCCATATCAACATATTTCCTATAGGTCAGTTTTGTGCTGAAGTTAATGGGAGAATAGTTGGTTCAGCTAGCAGCCTAATGGTTTCATTAAAACCCGATTATGCAGAGCACACATGGTATGATATTACTGGACAAGGTTTGTTTATAAATCATAGTCGAAATGCAGATAGCCTATATGGTGCTGATATTTCTGTACATCCAGAATTTCGCCGTAAAGGCATTGCAACAATGCTGTATAATGTGAGAAAGGGTTTATGTGTAAGGCTAAACTTAAGAAGAATAATAGCTGGAGGACGGTTGTATAACTACAACAAATATGCAAAAATAATGTCACCCAAAGAGTATGCCAAGAAAGCAGAAAATAGAGAACTTAAAGATCCAGTTATATCTTTTCAGTTAAAAAATGATTTCAAATTGATTAAAGTACTTCCAAATTATCTTTATGATAAACGCTCTCTAAATTATGCTGCTTTTATAGAATGGTCAAATCCAGCGTACAGGGTTTTGTAAATTCTAGGAATATATATGCCAATTTTAGATTGCCATGTTCATCTCAATAATTATAATAAAATTAACAAAGCAGAAAAAAAAATCCTTTCGTTAGAAGAAAGACTAAATGCACTACTTGAATCTATGCAAAATAATAATATCGATTACTCCATTATCCTTTCATCTTACAAAGTTGATAATGACAGACCATCTACATATCAAATTATTGATTCCGTAAAGAGGCATAGTAGTAGCCTTGGGGTTGTAGCAGGATTTTCAATTGATAATCATACCTGTGAAGATTTAGAAGATTATAGAAAGTGGCTGAAAGATGGTCTTATCAAAGGTATAAAGCTCTATTGCGGTTATGAACATCACTATCCCTATGATGAAAGATATCAAAGGGTTTATGATATGTGTATTGAATATGGAGCACCAGTTATGATTCATACTGGAGATACATTATCACATGCTGCCAAGATCAAGTACTCGCATCCTTTGAACATAGATGATGTTGCGGTAGATAATCCTGAATTAAAGATAATTATGTGTCATTTAGGAAATCCTTGGATAATAGATTGCCAAGAAATACTATACAAGAATAGAAACGTATATGCAGACATTTCTGGTCTATTCGTTGGTGACTTTACCTTATCTGTTGAATCACAGTATCTGGCTAAAATAAAAGAACTATTAAATTATGTTGGAGCGCCGCATCACTTGTTATATGGAAGCGATTGGCCTATTTCTAGTATGAGCTCTTATCTTATCCTTGCTCAAAAACTCCAACTTGATCAAGAGTCTAGTGATCTACTCATGTTTAAGAATACGAAAAGTGTTTTTAAATTATAATAATATTACTTGGCTCCCTTTCACAGTTGTTCTTCACCTATTTTCCATAAACTTAGATATGAGCAAATGGCGATGCGAGATCAAGATATCATTCATAATACATACTCCGTTTCATATTTTCATTAACCTATCGGTCATTAAACCCACGTTGCAAATTGAATCAACTCTATAAAATTTTATTCTTTGAATGATGCCGCGCTTTAATATGTTTTATAATAATAATTTATTAAATTAAGAAACTTATTCTGTGAAATGTTGATTGTATAATGACTGCTACATACAAACGTACCTATTGATAATACAAAATAGAGATAATATGAAATATAATGTAGATTATTCTGCAATAAATGAAGTGGGTAAGCATACATGTCGTATATACATTGGGATAGACAGACACATCAATAGTACCGCTAACAACAAAGGTAGGCTCATAAATGAGTAAGAAAGATAGAATCCCAACAGAGAATGTATGACGGAATAAGCACATTAAAATTCAAAATAAACTATAATCCTATTAACTATGGCAACAAAACTGGCTTTCATAATAATAATGCAAAGCGTTGGAAATGTGAAAAGTGTAATAACAGATTTTTTAAAGGATTCAAAGAATTAAAGATCATAAGCAGACTACCACGCATATTAAGTGATCATTCTTTGCTACGATTTGTTGTCTAGGTTTGATACAATACTAAGACAAATTTGATTCAAATCCTTTATACAAGGCTGATCTATATTTCATCAAAAGATCTGATAGAGAATCACGTATAGTAAGACATAAATTTTTCTTACCATTAATTCTGAGTCATTAGACGTTGGATTCCGAATATGTGATTAGAGGTCCAAGACCAGGCGAGGCCAAGATATTCTTGGATGATGAGGAGATCGCTAAGATAAAGAACGGAGAAGATCGGAAGAGCTTCAAACTTATCAGCAAGGATGGTAGTACGTGGATTCTTACTAACAACATACATGGAGAGTTTCGTCCTTTCTCGATCACTGTAATCGAACAAATCAAAGGCAAAGATGATGCTAATAGAGAAGTGTTAACTATTAGGGAACACCTCTTCAAACACAGAGAAAAATTCTATATGCTCACAAATCACCCTGAAGGAAAACACTGGAACGAGTATCTTAGCGGTCCAAGGCACATTAGCAGATTAGATAACTTTCCATACACTGAACTAGCAGAACTAGATCATCATATACGCCACAGACTAAGGAGATTTCGGGGAATACCAGTAGGGGAGGCCTCCGGTTTTGGGATAGATGGCCATCATGTCAGGGTCGATAAAGAGTTAGAAGATATTGGATTATTGATTGCTGCCAGCTCATATCTATTATATGCTACAGCATGATAAGGAAAGTCTGAATGCCTCAGGATAGATGCCCTGTATGTACCATATCACACCTTATCATATTGTAGTTGTTCTTCTAACGATGGCATTGTGCATCGATATATGAAAAAGATAATAAGCATGCAATAGTTGATCATTGATTCAAATGAAGGTTGAACCCAACCGCGTCGGCGCGTTTCCTTTCCGTAAGTCAGATCCTGAAGAAAGAAAGAACAATTTCTCAGAAGTGCAGCAGCCATACACAGAAGAGGAGGTGATGAGAGAAGCTGATCGCTGCTTGCTATGTGGAACCCCAGTATGCATCGATGCTTGTCCTGTTCTTTTAGATGTTAGGGGCATGAATGAAGCTGTAGCGAGAGGTGATTTCAAGAAAGCACATGAACGTATAAGGGAGACAAATCCACTTCTTGGTGTAACTGCTAGATGTTGTCCTCAACTGCAGGGTCTATGCGAAGATGCTTGTGTGTTGCGTTGGAGCGGTCAGCCTATTGGAATTGGACTGATTCAGAGATATGTTGCAGACTGGGAACGTAAACAACAGCAGCAACATTCACAACAGTCAGATCCTTCAACTTCGCCCGAAACAGGAAAAAAAGTAGCTGTTATTGGTGCTGGGCCTGGTGGTCTAGCTGCAGCAGAACTTCTCAGAAGATACGGCCACCATGTGAGCATATTTGAGGAATTATCCACACCTGGCGGAACTGCTTGGTATGGTATTCCAGACTATCATCTTCCAAAGGATGTATTGCTTTACGAAGTTGAGAGAATTAAAGGAATGGGAGTTGAAATAAAGAGAGATGTTAAGGTAGGCAAAGATATTACAATTTCCCAACTGGCAGATGGAAATGATGCAATCCTTATTGCCACAGGTTCAAAGGATACTGTCAAACTGGATACTCCAGGAATAGATCTGAAGGGAATCTACGATGGATATCAATTCCTAGAAACCGTTTTCGGTAACGGCGTAGACAACTATAGAAAGAATAATAATTCAAACAAGTACGATCTCGGAAATGAAGTCATCGTAATTGGTGGAGGAGACACAGCACTTGACTGTGCCAGAACTGCATTGAGGTTGACTAAAGGAAATGTCACTATAGTATATAGGAGAACTGAAAATGACATGCCGGCGGACCCTATAATGTTGGAGGAAGCAAAGGAAGAAGAAGTAAAGTTCAGGTTCCTTGCAGAACCCAAATCGTATGAAGGCGCCAATGGGCAGGTTGCGACAGTAACAATGAACTCGATGCATCTTGGTGCACCGGATCAGACAGGAAGAAGAAGTCCTGAACCTGTTCCCGGGAAGGAGTTCAAAATAAACTGCTCAAGTGTTCTGCTAGCTGTTGGAAGAGAACCAAATTCATTTCTCCAGAAAAAGGCAGGTATAAAGACAAGTAAGAAAAACTCAATAGCAATTAATGATCAGTACAAAACATCTATGAAAGGAGTCTTCGCTGCAGGAGATGTGACAACAGGAGAGACTCTTGTTGTGAAGGCAATGAGTTCGGGAAGAGAAGCAGCCCAGAGGGTACATGAATATCTGATGAATTTAGAGGAAAACCATATGTCTTTCTATGAAAAATACTATACACAAAACTTGTACGATAGAATGCTAGAAGATGGTGAGACAGGACCGCCTCCTGAGTAGGCTCGCACCTATGAAAAACATCTCTGGTTTCCTTGAGCGTAAGCGCCTGTTAACCGTATTGCCACTAAGACATACCATGGTCATACGGTAAGGCCTAGTTAGCGCAACCATAATAAAGATAAGTGAAAAACTGGGCACATAGCCGATAGTAGCTTGTCACTATAGCTGAAATTACGAAATCAGATATTTCTTTTAGTTTTGCAGCTATTGTTTATCACCAGCCAGCATCCTGTTCTAGATAGACGCCACTCTCAAAAATAAGATACCGACTTCAGCACCATCAATCCTTATCTCCTCTTTCTATATTGCTTTATTTTCTGCGTGTTCATTATATATTCCAGATTGCACCCGGAACTGGTTACAGATTTATACTTACAAATATACTAGTAATTTAGGATCCGACTCTGACTACATCAAAGCCAGACGCATCAAATGTTTTTAAACAACTGAGATATTGTGTGGTGTTGACAAAGTGATTAACGCAAATTACATTAATTTGAGTGCTTTTTCTCTGCCATGGCATCTTTTTCTCCTTCTACTTGTACAGTTATAGGAGCTACAATAATTCTTTCTTCTCCTAACCTAAAAACAGAGTAATTGTTCTTAACTGCTACCGAGTATAGTTCATTTAACAACTTGCCACCCTGCTCTGGATCTTCTAACATTATAGATGTAATTCTGGCAATCATGATTACTGGCTCTTTCTTACCTATAATGTTCTTTATTTCCGTCAACTGTAGGTAATCATGAATAGAGACAGTTTTTAGACGCAGCTGCTTCTGATGAGACGGTATTTTCTTTAATTCATCTCCCATGCTTCAAAATAAACATTTGTAGAACTGCCGTATATTACAAAAATGTATCAAACGATCTATCTTGACAAGCAGGTGAATTACGAACTAATTTATGTAACACAAATGAGATACTTTTCCATATAATATTTGTGTGTGCAGGAGAAATAATCAGTAACCTGATAAAATTAAGATCCCTCTCCAATTTATGGTCATAATGGCTTCTATATTAAAATTACTTGATAGAAGGGCCCTGTTAAATTAACTCCCTTCCACGCAGGTGACAAGAATACGTGTCATGTATAATACTTAAGAAAATAGTTTACACCAAAGCTTGGGAGACTAAATCGGCTTCATGAAGAGTTTATTCTTTCATGTTCTATTCGGTTACTGTCAGATTTTATATCATACAAATATTTCCGATTTAATATTTAGGTGGGTTGAACACTATCATCTGTTGATGAAAACTAGATTATTGTTGATGAACTAACGCAATTGCGGTACCTAGTAACTTTGAATTACAGTATTATATACCAGTATCAACATAATTTTCTAGGTATCGTATATTGAAGAATCAAATAGCGACAACTCCAGAGCTAGTTTGCGACGTTTATAAAAAATTAGAAAATAATATTTCACAATTTAGAAAAGTTGTTAATAGACCACTTACATTAAGTGAAAAAATATTAATAGGCCATCTTACTGGGATAGACAAAAGTGATCAACAGCCGGGTAAAAGTTATGTCTTTTTACAACCAGACAGAATAGCATTACAAGATGTTACTGGACAGATGACTCTTCTTCAGTTTATGCAAGCAGGTCTAAAACGAACAGTTCTTCCAACTACAGTTCATTGTGATCATCTAATACAAGCACGAGTTGAAGGTGGATCTGATACAAGAGCTGCCATTTATGAAAACAATGAAGTTTACAAGTTCTTAGAATCTGCATCAAGAAAATACGGTCTTGGATTTTGGAAACCAGGTGCTGGAATCATACATCAGGTTGTACTTGAAAACTACGCGTTTCCAGGAGGTCTAATGATAGGGACTGATTCACATACACCAAACGCAGGAGGACTCGGAATGGTTGCAATAGGTGTTGGAGGCTTGGATGCTGCTGAAACAATGGCTGGCATGGCATGGGAGCTTTTATATCCAAAACGCATTGGTGTATATCTGACAGGAAAACTCAATAGTTGGACTGCTCCAAAAGATATCATACTGTATGTTGCTTCAAAGCTTACTGTATCTGGTGGTACAAATGCGGTAATAGAATATTTTGGACCTGGTTCAAAATCGATTAGCTGTACTGGAAAGGCTACTATATCGAATATGGGAGCTGAGCTTGGTGCTACATGCTCCATCTTCCAATATGATCAGAGAATGGAGACATATCTTAGAGCAACTGGCCGAAGTAGTATAGCTGACCTTGCAAATGAACATATTCAACTATTGACTTGCGACGCTGAAATAGAAAAAGAAGTAGAACATAATTCAATAAAATATTTTGATAAACTAATTAAGATTAATCTTTCTGAATTGGAGCCTTATGTAGTAGGCCCTCACACGCCAGATCATGCACGGTCGATATCCCAGATGGCAGAAGATGTGAAAAAGAACGGTTACATTGATAAAATTTCGGTTGCACTCATTGGATCATGTACAAATTCTTCCTACGAAGATATGTCACGTGCAGCAAGCATTGCAGAACAAGCTAAATCAAAAGGAGTAAAGATAAAAGTACCGCTTCTTGTAACACCTGGTTCTGAAATGGTAAGAGCGACTATCGAACGAGACGGACAGATGGAGTCCATGAAGTCAATTGGTGCCACTGTGCTTGCAAACGCATGCGGTCCATGTATTGGCCAATGGAGCAGACCGGAGCTAAAAAAAGGAGACGCAAATACAATCGTCACATCATATAACAGAAACTTTCCTGGGCGAAACGATGGGAGAAGAGAGACAATGAATTTTATTGGGAGCCCTGAAATCGTTATAGCTTTAGCACTTGGCGGAAGGCTCTCCTTTAATCCTTTTACTGACGAGTTAATTGCGAAGGATGGAACAAAATTTAAGTTGGATCCACCCAAGATAGCACCGGAGGTTCCTGAAGATGGTTTCGAAAGTGTCAAGGATGTGTATGTTCCACCGTCCGATGATCCTGAAAGTATTGATGTAATAATAGACAAGAAAAGTAATAGATTGCAGAAGCTCGAAGCATTTACTCGATGGGATGGAAAGGATTTTCAAAATCTGCCAATACTTTCAAAGGTGAAAGGAAAGTGTACCACAGATCATATTTCTCCCGCAGGCGCATGGTTGATGTACAGAGGACATCTTGACAAGATCAGTGACAACCTGCTCCTTGGTGCGATTAATGCCTATACAGGAGGAGCAGGAACCGGGAAAAACATTCTCACCGGAGAAATCGAAACTTTTCCTCACATAGCAAGAGAGTATAAACAAAAAGGTTTGAAATGGATTATCGTGGGGGATCAAAACTATGGCGAAGGAAGTAGCAGAGAACATGCAGCAATGACTCCCAGATATCTTGGATGCGCTGCCGTTATTGCCAAAAGTTTTGCGAGAATACATGAAACTAATCTTAAAAAACAAGGTGTGCTTGCCTTGACTTTTGGGAATGCACACGATTATAACAAAATATTTGAAGAAGACAGAATAAGCATATTAGAGCTTCAAGACCTCCGACCTGGAAAGCCTGTAATCTGTTGCTTGCACCACATCGACGGGACAAGAGAAGAAATAAGCCTGCAGCATTCTTACAACAAATCTCAAATAGAATGGTTTCATGCTGGTTCAGCCCTCAATGTTTTGCAGGCAAAAGAAAATTGCTAATCACAACTACTTCCAGATGTAGTTGAAATTAGCTATTTATAAGATAGGACGACCACGAAAAGTAAAATAAAATAAAATAAAAATGTGATAAAGCGTTCTAAGTTTTCTTTACGCGAGGAATCGTGTTATTGCCAATATCATATCCTCTTTGCCTAAGATACTTTAAAGTTAATTTGTAGACTAGTTCGTCATGGTCTGCTACTTCTAATACTCTTTTCCATGAAGCCTCCGCAGTCTTTGAAATTTCTTCTGATAGTACGTCTGCAGTTTTTCTTGCCTCTTGTCTACACTCCTCCATTGTTTTGCCATTCTTGTAAGCATGAATACGTGAGTCGCAACTACCAGTCCGATTTTCCAATAAGATAAAGATAGTAGCTCAACAATTTAAACAATTTTTAACAAATGCAACAATTACAAGAAATTAGCTAGTATGAATACGTCCTCCCATTTTGGTTCAGGGTTATATCTTCACATTGTGTCCCTTCTCACCATGTTCTCCAGCTTTTGACATAATTTCGTCTTCTGTATCTCCCCTGACTACAACACAACAACACGAGCAAATTAGGGTATTTCCAGGCAATTTTCCAGCGAGACAAAGAGCCATGGTCCATCCGACTCACACCATGACATGCAGTGATAGTAGGGACCGTTTGATAATACCATCCATATTTGGACTATTCTATGGATTCTCATTTGGAGGCCAATTTGCGAGAGCGGCAACTTGGCTTATAGAAAGCGCTGGAAAACAAAGCGGAGGCTATGGTGGAAGATGGATTGGACAGACGGTGCATATGGGCCTATGGCATAGGCATAATCCGCACAACCAGCCTTCTTTGCGAAGCACCTTCCCATATACAGATTTTCTGTTGTCAACAACTCTTACTATCTATCCCGGGTATACGGCGGCCTTGCGCCTATTCTCGCCACCTACATTATCATATAGCCCATTGTGAGTCTTCGGCGCGATAGGCTTAATACTAGTGCCTACGCTCTGGGTAACCAAAGATGTTGTTTTGGTTCAAGCTGGATAACCAGCTACTCTCATAGTCACACAGATAGGTTCAAAGTTGATAATAAAATGAAGGCATCTGACCTTTTTATAAAATGCTTGGAAGCTGAAGGTGTAGAATACATCTTTGGTTTGCCGGGTGAAGAGAATGCGGACCTTATTATGTCATTAGCAGATTCAAAGAAGTCAATCAAATTCGTTTTGGTGAGACATGAACAGGCAGCTGCTTTCATGGCAGATATGTACGGAAGATTA
>DATDFS010000192.1:0-7148 GCA_036522495.1 Nitrososphaeraceae archaeon
GCTATCTTCAATGTACGTCCACAGCATACATAGATATATAGAATATATATAAACGCATTCTTAATTTGCAAATCTCATTCTTTTTTACCAACAATAAAAAATATTTAGATTATTACTACAATAATGTAGTGGGTTGAGTAACTGAACACAGTATTACCACTTTGCCTAACAGGCTATAAGGGAGTATAAAATAGATAGCTGTTGTCCTATAATAATAGCAGTAATGATAGGAAGAGTAGGAAAAAGAAGAAGAAAGTAAACTCGAGTGAATATAACGAATCACTAGTCAAAAGAGAGGAATGAATGTTTGATACCCGGTTTTTTAGCGAATAGACGAGCAGAATTAAAGGAAATGAACAAGGGAAAGGAAAGGGCAACATATCGTTATCCGAATTCCTTGATATTGCTGCTTGCCACCACCGTACACGTCTACCTGCTACTACCATACAGGCAGCTCAGGATTTCTGAAGGTGATGTCAGCGCATATACAGGAGCTAAGAGAAGTACCGGATTACACTATAATGTGGTGGAGGAGAGTAGTAAGAATAAAGATACAAAAGGAACTGAATTCAGAGGTAAATCCGGAAAAAGTAGAGGACCTTATAACAATACCAGTTGATTCTACTGTAAGTGTAACAAACAGAGGAGAATGGATTAGAGACAAATGCAATAAGAGAAGAGGCTTTATCAAAATACATGTGGCGGTTAATATAAAGACAAAGAAAATAGTGTCAATGGATGTGACCAAAGAAGATGTTTTTGATGGTAAAATGTTAAAACCACTGACACGACAGGAGGTGCTACTAATTACATCTTCTTCTTCTTCATGTACGACAATAAACATGGTTGTAGGGATGGATAATATTGTAATTCAATCACTTCTGAAAGCGTCCCTCTATAATGTGTTCATGAGCAAGATGGTGTGACAAGTCAAAGAAGAATAGCTATTATTTCCAGTCGTAGTTATTTGACACATTACAATAATGTAATTACATATAACGTACAACTGAATAAAATATATATAATCATCTCAAGTCGAAGAGCAAGGATTAATAGAAAGATAAAGAAAACTCCTTATTTCCAGATAGTATATTATCCTTGCCTGAAGTAGGATCGGATACAATAATATTTCTTTAAGTTGAAATCCCGTTGTATTAAAGAGGTGGCGTGAATTTCATGAGGCTGCCATTTACCCGTTCGTATGCATATGCTAGTGATAGAATCTTTTCTTCTTTGAATGGCGGCCCTATTATTTGTGCTCCAATTGGCATATTGTCCTTACTAAATCCAACTGGAATGCTAATTGCAGGTAAGCCTGTACTGTCAAATACAATAGTTTGTCTACTCAGGGCTTGATAGATTTGTAATGTTTGGCCACCAATATCCACTGCTTGCTCGTCAAACCCAGGAGCAGTGATAGGAGTCGTTGGCACTATAAGTACATCGAAATTCTTTAGTAGTCTCACGAATTCATTTCTTAGCTCCTTTCTAAATTTATGGGCTCGTATGTAATCGACTGCAGATACCTCAGTTCCTTTCATCAACATTCTTCGTACATCTTCACCATAGTCTTCTGATCTTGTCTGTAACCATTTCAGGTGAATCTCTGCTGATTCCCCAAGTCTTAATGGTCTCCAAGATTCATAGATTTTGTCTACTTCTCTTATGTGGACATCAAAAACAGAAATGTCCATTGACTTTATAGTATCAATAAATTCAAGGAAAGTCCTTTCTACGTCTGGCTGCAAATAATCGAAAAAGTACTCTTCGGGTATCCCAACAGATATTCTCTTGTTAGAAGTCTCTTCACCTTCAACAATTTTAACGTATTCAGGTACTTTTTTATTTTCAGTATTCGGATCAAGGGGATCCCGACCTGCAATTATCTGCAATACTGCAGCCGCATCCCATGCACTTCTTGTTATACATCCAACATGATCTAGCGAAGGTGCCAAATCAACAATCCCGTATTTGCTGACTCTTCCATATGTAGGCTTAAGGCCAACAACACCACAAAGTGAAGATGGAACCCTGATAGAACCGCTTGTGTCTGTTGCTAAGGAGGCAGGTACCATACCCACTGCTACAGAAACAGCTGAACCTCCACTTGAACCTCCAGATAATTTAGAAGCATTCCATGGATTCCTTGATGACCCGTAATGTGGATTTACATTGGTTATTCCACAAGCAAATTCATGAGTATTATTAGTACCAATTAGAATTGCACCTGCCTTTTTCATTTTTGCAACAGAGGTTGCATCAATTTTTGAAATGTAATCAGACATTATTTTTGAACCTGCAGTACATTTAACTCCCTCTGCACAGATGACATCTTTAATTGAGAATGGAATACCATGCAAGGGACCGATGTAGGTTCCTTCCTTGATCTGTTTTTCAGCTATTTTTGCATCTATACGCGCACGTTCCTCAAGAATAGTAATGAAGGCATCTAGAGACGAATCAAATTTGTTGATTCTTTCTAGGCAAGCTTCAACTAGCTCCAATGGAGACAAGTCTCCATCTCTTATTCTATCAGACATTGTCTTAATGCTTTCCAGTGTAATCAGGCTAGCCATCAGTCATCACCTTTAAAGGCAGATTTGATACCCTTCACGAATCTACTAGAGTCAGAAACCCAGCCAAAAACCCCTCCCTGCATTTTAATTTGCTTTATTGCAGCCTGATAGTTACCATAATCAGTGGCTCCCGTACCGTCTTTTAGCAGAGTACACCAGTAACCATGATCGTTTGCTTCTCTCATTATAGTATGTACACACACATCAGTGGTAATTCCAGTAATGACCAGGTGAGTTATCCCCAAATTCTTCAAAATTAATGGTAAATTACTCTGGCCAAATCCTCCCTTTCCTGCTTTATCTACTACGTATTCTCCTGGAACTGGATATAAATCATCGATTATATCCCAATTCTTTTCTCCTCTTACTAGCAATCGTCCTAGTCCGCCTTGTGGAATATTGCCTATTCCTACACCGTCTCCAATGATTTTGCTTCGCAGGACTTTGTTATATGGCGCGTCTGAAAGGTCTGGGAGATGTCCTTCCCTAGTATGTATTACTTTTATGTCAGTTTCATTTCTTATTGTGTTTAAGACATGCATGATTGGCTTTATAGGAGCTGAAGTTAGTCCAAGATCATAGCCCATAACGTCAACATAGCCTTTTGGACCGCAAAAATCCACTTGCATATCAATGCTCAAAAATGCCGTTCTGGCTGAGTCAAATTCAACAAAAGCCTTATCACCAAAGCGTGGGCAATCTTCAACTTCTACTTTGAATAGTTTACCCTTCGGAGGACCATATAGCCAATTTGGAAACTCGAAAGTATGCGTTTTTTTGAACTCTTCATAATCTTTTTCAGCTCTATTGAGTACTTCGTCCCTTGCTGCAGAAACAAACTCCTTATTTGGTATCGCGGACTGTGGAAGATTTTTTTTACGATTCATTTTTTACGATTTTCCTCCTAGACGTGATGATGATGAATTGAACCATGGCGCCAATAAACCGACCAATTTGTCTATTTTTGCACTTATATGATCACTGCCGCCTCCTAAACCATTATTGGTGTTGCTGTCAGAGGTTTCCTTTGTCTGTGCACCAACTCCTCCTGTATCTGGCGAAGTTGGAGTATGTGTATCACCCATGGCTCCAGCAGTCCCATAACTAATACCTCCTCCAAGTCCTTTTGCAGTAAGCCTTCCATTCATGAAGTATCCAGTATATTTTGCCACAATTGGATATACTCCAATACCTCCTATCAATCCACCAGTAACACCTGGCAGATCTGGAGCTGTCAATTGAATTATTACCGCTATCACTAATCCTGATCCCAAGCCAATTAGGGCTGGAACATTCATTTTTTTATCAGCTGCAACTAAGTGTTCCTCTAGCGTGTTCTTTCTTGCGACAATCCAGAAATGGCCTATCAAAACTCCACCTACTAATGGTACTAGCGTTCCTATGGTTAGTAGCCATGGAACTATATCATGAATGAAGTTTGTCACAGCAATAGCAGCGCCTACAAACATCACAATCATTGTTACCTTCTTCCATGAGTAATTGATTCGTCCCTTTGAGATGTAATATGTTATGTTCTTGAACCCTTGACCTGCATTATACAAACATCCATCGCAAACTGAACCGTTGCTTGCCAACTGCATAATCATGATTGGTAGTCCAAGAGCTACTGCACTTAATCCAAAGAAAAAGTCAAGCTTTCCTGCTACTGCTGTATAAATTGCACCTATCAGTAGTGTTACCAAATTGCAGACAGGAAATGCAATTGCTGTCACACCCCACGCTTGTTTTGCATTTTTTGTCCACCTGACAAAGTCGCCTGTCATAGTACTGCTAACGATAAAAGTTCCAACCGACGCAGTAAAACCAAGTGCGAATGTCCAAGGTTTACCTACGATTGGTGAAACTAACGGATTTCCGCCTGTGTGTGCAGCCACGACTGTCAATATTGAATATATCATCCATACTTCTAAAGCAGCTACAGTAAAGACGGCAAACTTTCCAAACCACGCCATGGCCCTCATACCGGAGACTGCTAAAAATCCAAACGCTACGCACCATATGCCAGCCCAAAAACTGGTAGTACCTAAAATTCCTGGAAGAATGTGGTTTCCTACTCCCGCGTTAAAGGACTTGCCGCCATAAAGGCCGACTGTTAGATCTGCAGCCAACCATCCTTGGAAGATGAACCAGCCAGCAACCAATCCCGATATCAAAAGCACAGGAACGACATACCCATATTTTCCAAAGGCTGCTTTACACATCATTGAGAAATTTAATCCTAATTTAGCGCCTCTATGTGCAATTAAGCCTGAGTATACGAACAAAAATATTTGTCCAGATATAATAGCGGCATATGCTATCGGTGCACCTAAACCGCCCATTATTTGACTTCCGATAAATATACAAATGTATGCATGGGCAAATCCTGCCCATACCATAGCAGGCTTTAAAAATCCTAGCCTGGCATTTTGGGGAACAGGTTTCTCAGCGTATTCTTCTTTCACTTCGACCATATTACTATTTTCATGTATTTCCTAGATATAAGTAAGAAAGTTAAAATTTTAATAAATTAATATATATCTTTAATTTATTTAACCGTGATATATGTAAATGTTTGTCTTTTATGATACACCCTGAACTTCGTATAAAACTTCTTGTAAAATGAAAAAACTGACAAAAAATTTCTATTTTTAATCTGTGAGCGATTCCTATGATTATCCTACAGGTGTCGATTGTTTTATCATACATAGCTTTCGTTTTAATCAAATGTTGTTTTGCCATCTATCTTGAGCAGAAAAATAGCAGTGTTCTTTTGTTAGGGCCATGATTTTAATTGCACTACTATTTTGATCCTTGATTTTGTATTTGTTTCTGTTTAAGTTTACGCTTCTCCCGTACTGTATATGCTGCTAAGACAATCATCACTGCTACTGCAGTAAATAATATCCACATTTCTCTAAAAGTAAACATATTGATTATCACAACAATCATAGCTACCAACGCGCCTATGTTAGATATTACATAAGGCCGAGTTTTTTTTGACATCTTTCATTACTCACTTTTTTTCGTGGCTTTACTGCCCTTGCTATTGTTGTTGTGGTGGTGGTACTGTTTTGGTTTTTCCTCATGGAGAGCTTTTTGGATCATAGAAGCGAGCTCTCCTACGACTGTACCAAAGAGTTTTTCACCTAGTTCAGGTGTCGCTTTGGTTGCATCTCTGCCTACTACCCCAGATTTTGAATATTGATCCATCCTATATTCAAAGAATGTTTCATAGTCGTCCTCGTCGACTGCTTGTTTCATGTCTACTAAATCTGGTCTTGCTGCTAATACGCATGCTGTTTCAGCAATGTTTGCATGTATGTAAGAAGGAAAAACTGGACAATCCTCCACAAGCTTAGACATAGTTTGGTTTGTTGTTTCCCACCAGTTCAGTACTCTTAGTTGAAGGTCTGGAAAATCATAACGCAGGTTCTCTCTAGCCGAATATATCGGACCCCAGTTCCACATATGACCATTTAAAATCAAGATCTTTCGAATCCTGCTCTTGTAAAGCCATTCTGCAATTTCACAGATCATCCTGATCATAGTTTCGGGTCTGATTGACAATGTTCCTGGAAAGTCACCATGGCTCTGGGAGCAACCGTACATCAGGGGCGGGACTACTGGCACTCCGGTCTTTGCCGAAACCCTCTTTGCTACCTCATAACAATCAATTGTATCAACAGCTAATGGTAAATGTGGACCATGCTGTTCGCACGCAGCTGTTGGAATAATAGCCATCCTCATGGTCTGTGTAAGTTTGTCTACATCCTTCCAACTCATCTCTTCCCATAAGATCGGTTTACCCTCATTTGGAATCATTTGATATTCATTTCCTAAAGTATATGTCCAGATGAAGTTTTTAAGCTTAGTCTATATAAAAGACGCAAGATTACATATATCATAGAATAGAATAATATATCTCATAAACTTGATCGAAAAAAACAGCAAATATCAATGATGACGCTCCAGAACAGAATAGACTTGGTAGACTTTTCGATGAAGGGACGCTGCTTATTATTACACAACCCTTGAACAGTATTTCGAGATCTCAAAAAGAGATGATTCCATCTATAAGAGTACATTAAACATATTAACAAATCCCATGAAACACTACTAAGCGGATTTGGGATCTAATGAACTAAACAATTTGACATCAGATAATCGATGATTTTGATTTAACCTCTTCTGCTTGTTCTTGGACTTCCATGACCAAACTTGTTTTTAGCTTATCAAGTTGATGTCTAATATTTTCATCGTGCAAACTTATGATTTGACAAGCGAGGATCGCCGCGTTTCTAGCACCATTAACAGACATGGTAGCAACAGGAACACCATTTGGCATTTGTAGCATGGAAAGAATCGAATCTAATCCATCAAGAAAAGATGACCTTAAAGGTACGGCGATTACTGGTAATATTGTAAATGCAGCAATCATCCCGGGTAGATGCGCAGCACCGCTTGCTGTCGCTATAATGACTTCAATACCTCTATCCCTTGCATTCTTGGCGTATTCAATCATTTGTCCCGGCGAGCGATGAGCAGAGATCACCGTTACCTCATATGGCA
>DATDFS010000193.1:0-3687 GCA_036522495.1 Nitrososphaeraceae archaeon
CTTCCCTGTTTTCATCTGTTACCATCGGATACCAAGACAGAACTTGTACGATAGAGATAAAGTATGGAGTATAAGGGATTTCTGTTAAACATCTATATTTCTAAAACTGCCTACATGTCTTATGGAATTGTTATTTCAATAATATTTAGATAAACTTGTCCTCGTATCCTTCTCCTTGTACTCAAAATTGATTGAAACTCCACAGCGCATTGAAGAAAAAAGAATTGAATCCTAAGGATACAGAGCGATTTGTAGATGCTATAGAATTGTGTATTGGTAAACTTCCAGAGCTTCAAGGACAATACAAAAAATCCAAACCAAAGTCCAATGCCTTCAAAATAAATTCCAGCACACGCAATACAGAAAGCAAAGTCAGAAAAAGATTTGCAGCAAATTAAGACATTATTAATGACGCGTAATTTTCTTCTCTCTATATATAATTAATAACTCTAGAAGAAAACCTGCAGTTGCCGACAAACCAATTGTCAGGGTAGTTTCCAGAAGAATTGTGGTATTATGATGTTCGAAAACCTCTTTGAAAAGGCCTTCATTGAAACCGTGAGCTAGCAGGGCAACAGAAACTATACCTGAAACTATCAAGGCACTTAAGATCGTGTTTAAGGTAAAGACTTTTAGTTTTCCTCTATTTAGCCTGACTTCGCCATAATGCTTTAGACTATTTTCAATTAGAGGTATATCGTCTTCATCAAATACTACCCCTGAGATATCTAATACAACACTATTTTTGTCAGATGTTCTGGCAACATCATGAAATTCGATAACATGAAATAATTTATTGGGTATAAGAAAATCCTTAACCTTGTATACATCATCTTGATTACAAATTATCTTTACATGTATTGGAATGTGCATCCATTACATAAAATTTTCCTTAGTATAATAAGGAGCTGCCTATCTCATGACTGACAGAATGTACTCCATCTATCTTTCTAATATTGATCTCTACTTTCTGAATTAGGTCTTTGCCACCACTCACATCTATAATAACATCGGGTTCTTCTAGAGATTTCTTATCTACTCTAAATACAAAAGTGACACCTTCCATTTTTTTGGACTCTTGTATAACTCTTCTACATGCGCTGCCACTACAATTGACTAATAGAGTTCCAGACAATTTATCATCATTATTCATTTTGGTGCCATCTAATCATGTAGGTATATTTTGATAATTAAAACATTGTCGAAACAGAATAGCCAATCGTATGATAATTTGCTTCTTTTCTTCCTATGGTTGCATATTATTTTCTCAGGTCCGCTAGCCATGATTATTATAAAAAATAGTAAGAAGTGCAAGCAAAGCTTATTTTCCAATCAGTCTGGACAGGGCTAAAGATTAGCTAATGACTATCATATTTCTATTGCACACAATCAACATCCATCCACAACCTTATTACTGCAAATACACTCTCCCTGTTGACTTTTCTTGTTAAGTGCTGTTCCTATTCCCTAACTTGGGTATCTTTAAAGAGAATGATATAACATCTATAAAACAAGCCTTAACATGCAAGGAAGTATGGAGTTTCAATATGGGATATCTTTATGCTATAATTTTCATAAGAATTTAGAAAAGCTAAGAACAAAAATGAAAAAACATGTTTGTTATTTGATTTGATTTATGATGTAGGGAAAAAGCTAAATAACGAAAACAGCCGAACCCTTTTACATGCGGTGTCCGAATCACACAGAATAACCACTTTATATAACAGAAGGGTCTGGTACTATTGGACCCGATATAAAAATCGACAGTTTCATACTGTGTGATAATAATATGCACGACTGATTGTTCAAAGCTCGCTCTGCAAACAACAAGTTTTATATCTTTTGACTGTAATATCGACATGCATGGCTAAACTAATTTGTCATAATCTTACTCATCTCGCTATCTTATTTATTATAGGTGTGTATAGGCATCAATATTCAGAAACATCTTCTTCTTTTCTTCTAACTCTACCCTTTGGAGTTCAAATTATTCTATAAAGCTTTGTTAGAGCGTAGGAATAGTGATTTGTGATATAAAACTCACTAGAAGGAACCTCTTCCTTGGGTTAATTCTAGCCATTGTTATTTCAGACTCGTTCATTTATTTTGCTCAGGTACAAACAAAAGCTTTCTATTCAAGTTGGATAATAAGCATTAACGCATCTACTGCTGCAGTATTAGCTATATTTGTAGTATATAGGCATATGCAGCAACGCAGACATAATCCACAAGATCATCATCATAGCAAAAGTCATGTGGCTCTTGCAACAGGGTTGTCATTATGGCTTTGTGCGGACCTTATTTGGGCAACATATGAGATTGTCTTAGAAATAGTCCCACCTGTTCCATCGGCTGCAGATTTCGCTTGGTTATCTGCTTATGGATTTCTTGGGTATTATTTGTATTCAACATATAGTGAATTCCATAACAGGTTCAATTTTAACAAGAGAGTCCTAGTTGCATCTATAATTGGTTGTGCAATATTTCTTACGTATATAATTGCTCTTACCACAAATCTATCTGTTTTATCTTCTCCAAGGGGCATTGCTATGTTTGCCGTCATAATTGCCTACCCAATTATGGATGCGGTTTTAATGGTTCCTGCAATAGTAATTTTGGTGAATTTTAGAAAGGAGCCATTATGGTTCACACCTTGGATATGTGAATCCTTAGGTTTATTTTTAATTGCCATATCAGATAGTTGGTTTGCAGTAGTTGTTCTTACTTCGATACTAGAGCAGTTTTGGTTATCTTCCATATTTTTTGCAGCTCATTATTTGGTCATAGCTGCAGGATTATTATGGTATGTGAAATTTCTGCTAACACATAGTCAGCCAAGTGATGAGCGTCGTACATCAGAACAAATAGAGACTTCAATTATTACCCCAAGAGGTGGCTATACTGACAAGCATAAGTCAGAAGAAAAAAACGATAAAAGAATTAGTTACATGGCACTTACCGTCATAGCCGCTATAGTAGCTATTGCTGTAGCGATTGGAGTTTATTTCTCTTTATATTCATCCCCATCGTTATCCTCATTTTTCCTGTTCTCTAATCCAAGTTCTGAGGTGGTAATACTACCAGCTCCAGCCACTGCTTTTAAGCAGCAAACAGTGACAATAGGTGCTCTGCTTCCTATAACAGGTATATCATCTTCTTTAGGTGAATCAGAAGTGGCAGCGTTAAAGATTGCAACTAAAGATATCAACGAATATCTTTCCAAGACTCATTCAAGCATCGGTATTGAGCTGGTTATAGAAGACACACAATCAAATCCATCAATTAGCTTAGAAAGGCTTAAGCATTTAGCAACAAAAGGTATAAAGATAGTTATCGGCCCTGCAACAAGCGCAGCAGTCCAAGGAGTAAAAGACTATGCTGATAAAAATGGAATAGTATTAATTAGTCCATCGAGTACTGCTCCATCTTTAGCGATAGCAGGCGATAACCTTTTCAGATTTGTCCCAGACGACAGACATCAAGGTGAAGCGATAGCCAAAAGGATGTGGGATGATGGAATAAGAGTCATAGTACCTTTTTGGAGAACTGATGTCTATGGAAATGACTTGGTTAGAGCAACAAAGCAAAGTCTCCAAGAGCTGGGCGGTAGAGTTGCTGAAGGAGTAGGATATATACCAAATACCGGTGATTTTGCTGCTAGTCTTAATAGAATAAACTTTATCGTTT
>DATDFS010000194.1:0-9513 GCA_036522495.1 Nitrososphaeraceae archaeon
ATCTCCAATACTATACCATCCTTTAAGCTGCTTTATTTATTTGATGCTCAAAAATGTAGACTGAATTCATAAGAATTTATATGAGGATCTCCTCCTCATACCCTCCTAGAAGATTTGTCTCCTCCTCGTACATCGTTGTAAAGTCTTTTAATTGCATGTCATAAGCCATCATGTGCGCTTTGGCTGCTGGATCCCACGAATCTAATCCCTATGAAGATATCTTGTGCTGTTTTTGCAACTTGCTGCTTTACAAGCATCTTCTTGAATTTCTTTGGATGTATCATGTGTCAGTATAAAAAACTCGCAGGTTTTAATAATGAATCTATCCTCAATAGACATTTTTTGTTAAAGCCAGTTTATGCAAAATAGGTGTAGATTGTGGATGTCTACAGGAAGAATGTAAGGACACTAAATCATCAACAAAGTGTCCAAATTGCACTTCGGATGAATGCTGTTGTTGTTGGACTTCAATACTAAATCACTAATTTTTAGTATCTACCACCACTTAATTTAATCCTCAATGGCATTCAAAATCAACGCTAGCATATTAAACCTAAGTGCCATAACAGCGTCATTAACACTAATAGTGGTGGTCAGTGTTATATCGGCTATTCCTACATTCGCCATTATTCCAAATTCAATAGGAGAAAACAATCATCTTCACGGCTAAGACAATCATGATATTGGCAATCTCTTTATTATTGCAACTTTGTATCATAAGTCTAATGATGAAGGAAAAATCCTTGGAGATTATGGCTTTTGCAGCTATCCTCGCTACTGCTATTGCGAGCATTTTCATTTCTCCCTCAGCTTTTGCTAAACTTACTACCACTACTACCAACACAAGCCCCTTCCCACAATTACCAACGCCTTCAAGTAACCCATCAACAATAAACATGACTAGCGAGAATAAGAATGCATACACTATATCATCGGGGTTCACCAGGATCAACAACTTTGTCACCACTTATACGATCACAGGCGGAATAGATTCTATAAAATCATCTTCTGACCTTCTCACATCTACCATAATAAAGGATTTTGATGGCAATGCCAATATAGGATATGTGAAAAATGGTCTCTCTTCTCAAGCAACTGCTCAACAGCAGCAACTACGGCAACGACAAAACCAGCAGCAGCCGTCGCTTCCTAACCCCTTTGTGGCTAAGTCGGTCATAAATCAAACCATTTCTGATGCTGTCACTAATGCCATTTCCTCTGCTTCGGTATCATTTGGAGGTTACCTTCAGATAAAATGTATCTTTGGTACGAATCTGGCTGATTACCACTGTAATAGTATTCCTGTTGGAGGATAATTGACCAAAATAAAGCCATGACCTTTTCAAAGTCAGCAGGCACTTACCTTATCCTTGCAGATAGCTGACGTTGGAAAAGGAAACGGAAGCTCAGGATGGAAATAATTAAACGGGGGAAGTGTTGCACTGGAAAAAGTGGTGGAACTGAAATCTATTATGCAAATCCTATGTGTCGAAAGAGTGCATAGGTTGCCTGTTGAATTGATAGATGAATTACCTAATGCCACGAAACCAATTAATAAATCGATCATGATAAAAGTCATCATCTTTAGCGTGTGTCTTTTAATTTCAGAAACGCATCCATCCTATTAAAATGCCTCAAACATCGAAAGTATCTAATAAACTTTATAAAAATAAAACATTATTCTGACTAATCAAAGATAGTTTTACTCTGACTAATTAACAACATTTACTACCTTGTAAATAATGATTGAAAACCTTCTATATGTTCTTATGGGATTTGTTATTACATATCTGTCTCTAGAATTGGCATGGCACTTCACCGCCTGCAAAATCAAAGACAAGAAGATAAGGCCTTGTATGTTCAAAGAAATAAAAACAATATTAGTAGCAGCACCACAAGCGAATAGAGGTAGTCGACGGTAAAATAAAAAAAGAGGTGTGTACAGAGTAAATGTCTGAACTGCAACAAATAAGGAATGTCTTTCAAGGACTGGATACATTACATTATATCAAACCACTATTAGTGTTAATGATCCACCACCATTTCAAGGACTTATACGCTAGGAGGAAAAATCTGAACGTGCACCTTTCTATATGGTTGGGGTGTTACATAGCAGGATATAGATTGAGTGGTGTAGAAATCATATCATATTTGGAAGGCTACTGGCTTTTCCAGCAGTATATGATAGAGGACCTGCCCAAGATGATATCGGCGGGTTTGAAGAACATCCACCTTAGAAAATATCATTAGAGTGTATATGACTTGTGAAATTCCTAATAAACTAGAATAAGTTGTTATTTGATAATCAAAACCATTAATCAATCTGACTTGGAGCCTTAGATATGACCAGAGGATTAAAATGTTTATATCAAAAGATGACCTTTGTCCGTACATTGAAACTCATACAAGCTATTCCAAATATGCCCAATCCTGTCACAGAGAAAGAAGTTAACAACTTTCTTGAAAGTAAACTCAATATGCAGATAGCATCCATTGACGAAGAAGGATATCCTATGATCCAGCCCATCTGGTTTGTCTATGACAAGGAATCTGGCAAGATATATACAGCCACTCAAAAAACGACAAAAAAGGTTCATAATATTCTGAGAAATCCTGACAAGATTTACTTTTCCATTGATGATGCGAACTATCCATACAAGGGAGTGAAGGGAAGAGCAGTAGCAAGAATCTTTGAAGATATTCAAAAGAACTTGCCAATCGTAGAAAAGATAAACATAAAGTACCTGGGTACTATTGAACATCCTCTTGCCAGAATGATAATTGAAAATACTAGAAGTGGGATTGAGGTTGTGATTGAAATCACACCAAAATTCTTCTCGGCATGGGATTTCGGAAAGGCTATGTAGTAATAGTAGCATCAGGAACGATAGCAAAAAAGGATTAACAACAGATTGTTGAATTTTATATATGCGCTATTATAACTCCTACCATGCATATTGCAGCTTATCATTTGATTCAGTTCATGGACATGTTTCTGTTTATTATTATGATGCTAGTTTCCCTGCCAAGAACTCTGCGGATCTCTTCAAAGCTTTTACAAGGTTGTTGTACTTGGTAAAACCATGTCCTTCATCTTCAAAAATCATATATTCCACATCGCTATTCTTACTTCTGAGCCTTTCAACTATCTGATCGGACTCATTCTTCACTACTCTTGGATCATTTGAACCCTGTATTACAAGGAGATTGGTTCTTGTACTAATATTGTCCACATAAGTAACAGGGGATCTTTTTTTAAGGAAATCTTCTTCCTTTTCAGGATCCCCTACTAGTTCTCCCATAAATCGTTTCCAATGATCTGGAACTGCTTTAGCAAAAGTTACAAGATTACTTGGACCAACAATGTCTACTGCCGCCCTCCAGTTGTACTGCGGTAATCTAGTTATGCAACCTAAAGTTGCAAATCCTCCAAAGCTTGCGCCAAAAACACCAATCCTATTTGCATCAATCCATTCCTGTGATATCAACCATTTTACTGCATATTCTAGATCTTTGAGTTCCCCTCCGCCCCAATCATGGTATATTTTTTTCTCAAAGCTTTTACCATAACCAGTGCTGCCACGGAAATTAGGAGCTATAACAACTAATCCATTATTTGCAAGGAACTGATAAAGTCCCGAATAATCATATAGTGGCCTTTCCTGAGCAGTAGGCCCGCCATGAATTGATAGTACTGCTCCAAATTTTGTAGGCTTATTATCAATGGTGTCTTTTGGTTTATACAAAAATGCTGAAACCCCAAGTCCATCAAAACTCTTGTATTTGATCAAATCCGGCTTTATCAGCAGATTCTCTGATAAATTTCCTAAAAGTGAATGACTGATCTTTTGAATGTTATTATTATTATTATTATTATTATTGTCCTTCCCAATGTTTACCACATATATATCAGATGGGGAGGTTGGAGTTGTCATCATAATGCCCATTCTCTTTCCGTCTGCAGATAGTTTTAGATCTTCTACTACCCCCTTCGATGATAAATTAGTAATTTCTTCAACCTGTCCGTTCTCTAAGTTTTTAGTAAATATTCTACTATATCCATCTACATTTTCCGTCCATGCAAGTGTTGTACCGTCCGAACTAAGATCCATTAATTCTATATCATGTTGTGTGGATCCTGAAGTCGATACCCATTCGAGTTTTGATTTGTCAGTATCATAAAAGGCTAAATTCGCATACTCTCTCTCCATGTCAGTTATGAGATAGAACCCCTTTCCATCTGGAGACCATGGTCCTACAATAAATCGACCTTTCTTATCACTATCATCTGAAGGTACGACCTTTAGCATCTCCTTGTTTTTTATATCAAGTAGCCAAATGGCATAATCCGTAAGAGTAACTAGCTGAGAACAATTTAGTTTTCTGTTGTCCGGTGACCAATATCCTGGTATATACCATCCTTCTCTGTTTGTAATACAAAATGCTTCATTACTACCACTTGCACTATTCATGTTCCTTATGTGGACTAGCATATTGGAAGGATTATCTTCATTTGATCCATAGGCTATGTATTTACCATCATGACTAAAACATTCCGCCCCCCATTCGTGTCTTACTGTTGAATTTTGAGTTATTAATTCAGGCCAGGAATGAAAGACATCATCAATCTTATAAATCTGAAAGTTTTCTGCTCCCTGATGGTCTGCAAAGAAAATAACACTATTGTCTACAGGAGAAGGGAAGACATGTCGCACCGCATCATCAATAAAGTTAGTTAACTGATAAGAGGCACAAGGTTCACCATCAGAACTTAAGTTGGAGCGCTGTCTCCATATATTAAACTGTCCGCTTGTATCCGCAATATAGATTATCCATGATGGATCTTTCTTAAGGAAGTCGAATCCAGTATAGCTTCTAACTGATGCGAATCTTTCGAAAGGATATCGACCTTGCTGTTGCTGAGGCTGTTTGTCGACGACTTTATCCATGATATATTTTCCAACTAAAGGATAACGCTTGTAAATAGATATGCATTTTCTGGCCTTTCCTTGATGGTAAACCTGGATTTTTATCTTTCCTAATTTATTTAGAACCTCATAAGGTGTACCTTGTGTACCAACGATATTGTTTGGGTTAGGATCTGGAAGGTAGATTCAATTCAATGTTGAGAAATGAGGAAGTAGAGGCAAACAAATCAGGAGTTTGCAAATGATTCAGAACTAGACTTTCAGTTCTAATTGATCATTTGAAAGTGTCTGAGATCATATACATATATATACATATATATTATTTGAGAAAGTCTTTATCCCAACCTGCCGCTTCTATCATATAGAATAAGATGGGGGTCTGGTCTTATTTGCAATACTATCTTGGCTGCTCTGAATGGAGTTATTCAGCTTGGAAAGGTCCATTCTACCCTTCGAATATGGATAATTCTTCTGACTGGCCGAGGTATTATTATGCTTCAGTTTTCGACTATTTAGAGATTGATTCCTCATTCTATAGGACGCCCAAGGCTTTCACAGTTAAAAATTGGTTTAAAAGAACGCTTAAGGAAGAGAGAAGAAGAAAAAACGCCAATCTTGCAATAGTATCGGCAAATAATCATTATGCTGGCTTTGGTCCGGGACCTGCCAATCTCTTCAGGAAGATGATGGGCTTGTCAGAAGTCGCATGGGGAGAGGGTAAGAATCAGAAGGAGGGGGATGAAGGTAAATCAGATTTACGTCGTAGCAGTAGTAGTGACGTCAGGCAGGATCATTCAATGCAAAGGACGCTTTCAGATTTTTACGGCATAAAGTTATTAGCCAACACGATCTCTTTTATCGCTTGTACAGGTTCAGTAAGAGTATGCAATGGTACAAGTAAAAGCTAATAGGGTGAAGCCTCCATACGACAGCCATACACATATCACATGTTAAGCAGTGTCGAAAAGGAGAAGCTTGTCATGGACATGTATTATAATCAGGACACGAACGTGCGAGAGATAGCTAAGAGGCAAGAACGTCATTTCGCGATATCGGTGCCATTTTAAGGAAGACTGTAAATGGTGGTATAATGGCAACAACAAAGCAATGGCAACATTAACAACAAGTACATAATGACTTTAGTGGCCTGGATCCTTGTTTCAACTCACTTGTAATCCTTGTGATGGCTGAGGACGTCTTCAATGCCACACCACGATGCCCTATCTCCTATCTTAAAGTCATTGTTTGCCGTATGTAATATTGTATGACAGATTGGCTTATCCATACCTTGATTTGTCTTATGTCCTCAAAAATAATCTCATTAGCTCCGGAGTCACAATTGCCAATCAGACAAGAAACAGTGTCAGCTCAGCTTGAATATGAAACTATGTTATATATCGATAACAAATCTAAAGGAGAGAAAGGCAATATAATTCATGAGACCATTGAATGTGTTAGGCGTTGGCAGCAGTATGCGTGCAGGTTCATACGGTACCAAGACATTAAAAGTAGTTCTGGATACGGCACAAAAACATAAAGCCAAGACTCGTCTAATAGATCTCAGTATAATAAGAATGCCAATGTTTAATCCGGATTTGTCAATGCAACCTGACAAGGAAATTCAAAAGGTGACCGATGATGTCAATTGGGCGGATGCGTTTATACTTGTTTCACCCGACTATCATGGCTCAATGTCAGGTTCCTTGAAGAACTTTTTAGACTACTATTGGGAAGAGTTTGCCGGAAAGACATTTGGTTATATTTGCACATCGCATGAGAAGGGGTTAACTGTACTGGATCAAATGAGGACAGCTGTCAGGCAGTGTTATGGATGGAGCTTGCCTTATAGCGTCTCCGTAAATGGAGAGGAAGACTTCAACGAGGCAGGGGAAATCACCAGTAGTCTATTAAATAAGCGTTTAAGAATGCTTGCCCGCGATCTAGTAGTATACGGAAAACTAATCAGAGGGCAATTTCTTCAGGATATGTCAAGTGAAACATCAGATACCTTTGCTGCGCGTTACAGGCCGTAATCAGGAAGTAATTAGTTTCTTCGTATGCTTACCACCTTTTTCGTATCATGACATTTGTATGGATAGTATCTTCAATGCAAAAACACCTATTCAAATTCAGTAAGAAAGCATAGTGTTGCCCAAACTTTCGATTGTATATCGTACGCTGCGGAATCCCATAGTCATACACCTAGCGTATGTTATTTACTATCAAATCTGCTAATGCTTCTTTAGAGTGACTATCAATTAAATGACTTCTTAATTCTCCTGTAGGTAATGAATCGCCTTTCTTTTTACACAAAGAACAATTTTGGAATTCTTTCACATTAGATGACAAGATCGATATTCTATGTTCGCATTTAGGATGTATGGAATATATGGTATAGTCTTTCAGTCCTGTATATGGTCCATATTTTCCACAGATATGACATTTTAGCATTGTTTCACTATTGCGTTTAACTGAAGCTTTCTTTTAGTCTTTATGATTTTATCTTTTGCAAACATTCGGTGGAATCAAGTTGATTATTTAACTGTAAAGTTTGATACCCTAGAAAATACCTCTATTGTTGTCGTGTTTTCCTCCTCCTAGCAGTGTCGTAACTAATCTCGACGCCGTTGCTTCTAACCACTATGGGACCAGTCATTCCGTAGGGTGGTCTAGCCTGGTCAAGATACCACCTTAACGCCGATCTTGATCAGCTATACCAACTAACATTAATTCGCTAGCACTACTAATATTTTAAGTTGAAATATGTCGATAGTTGTTAGCGACTTTTGTTAAGTGGTATAGATCTTGCATAGGACTTACCTTCCCAAATCCCGGTGGTGTCAAAGACTGCAACCAGTTAATTACTATTGTCAGATAAGACGGTTCTTTGCGGTACTCGTAATTTTTCTGGCAATTAAGAAGATTAGGTAGATAGCAGTTCAAAGTAAAAAATATCAAGTTATTTCATTCTATGAAAATAAAACAAATACACCACTCCATAAGGTAAAAAATTCTAATATTATATTCCAAAACAATGTACAAAAGATGCTTCTGCAGGGTTTTCTGATTATGTGCTTTCCTGACATTATCATGGGAGATTATGATACACAGTGTGTACCATTACCTATTTGCCAGGACAGAGAATAAAATTGGACTTAATTTACAACTTGGAAGAGAGGTAAATAAGAGGACACACAATTACGGGGTTCCTGTAATAAAGTATCCTTATAAAACACCTTATATCATTTCATCACTGATGATGTCTCTCAAAAAAAATGAACTATTGACAATAACTAGTCTTATTGTATTAGCAGCAGCCATAACACCATTAATTATTTCAACAAACTTCGAAGGTAGAAGCGTTATTATGCAAATATCATATGCGCAGCAGAATGTAATGAATCAGACGTCCGCAGGTTTTCGTTCTGTTTTCGATACATTTGTTATTCCTGGCTCAAGTCATGGATACGGCGTATATGAGGAACACAAATCCAATGTCTTCAAGCCAGGAGAAAAAATAGCACTCTATATTGAGCCTGTAGGCTTTACTCACAGGCCAATAACAGGTACAACGAATAAGAGTGAGACATTATACTTGAGCAACTTTACTGCAGATGTTGTAATATCTAATAAAGCAGGAAAAGTTTTAGGAGGCGTACAAAACCTTCCGGTAAGCGAAATACTTTCGCATCATAAGAATAATGAGATATCTCTGACAGTATCCTTAACCCAATCTAACCCATTTCCAGTAGGCGACTATATGGTTAAATATCTCATAAGAGACGTACCATCGGGAAACACTTTTCAAATAGTAAAGAATATCAAAGTGGGTAATGCCTAAGAGAAAAATCTTTAGTACCTATGGAGACTCGGCTTGTATCAGGACATCCAACAAGCTGCAGTCGTTGTAAATATTAGTAATTCAACACTTTTAGGTAGACGATTATTTCTTCAAGTGTTTTCTTGTTCGGTTTTACTAATGCCTCTTTCATGCTTCTATGCTGTTCCAAATTAGCTAGAAAGAATTCGGCAATATTGTTGCTTTTAGTTACAACAATAGGCCGAAATTTTGCAACCAAAAATATTATCTGATTTTCTATATCGACCAGATTATGCCTACGAATGGTATTGAAGCTCATTATTATATTATAACATAATTCACCAATCGATTGCTACTCCTTTCCATTCCATATTCTCTTTATTCCCAATGCATCTAGTAGAACTATTATCCGGCTCTGTTAACTTGAGAGTTTTTAGGCTCCAAATTATACTATAATATGCCAAAGAACATATTAGAAATGTCAATAATAATTAGCAATGGAGGAGAGAGTGAGTTACTCTGCCAAAAGAAGTTAGGGAAAAACTGTGAAAAATGGAGATTACTTACTTACAGTATTTATTATTTAAAATGGATATGTCAATAATGAAGAGGTTTGATGCAGAAGAGGAGGCAATAATACAGGTGGAGGAAAAGAGAATAAAATCTCCGTTAAGCTAACACGGTATATTATCACGTCCGCTTCTTCAAAAGTAACCTTTGATTCGAGGCTTTCTGAGATTTTTGTTTCATCGACTAAATGCTTCT
>DATDFS010000195.1:0-3178 GCA_036522495.1 Nitrososphaeraceae archaeon
CGCCACGTCCTTTCCAGTGTCTTTTGCCATGTTCGTTGAGTCCTTCTTTATGATGTCGTTTGTGTTGGTTACATGTCCATGCCGCCCATGCCGCCCATGCCGCCCATGCCGCCCATGCCGCCCATGCCGCCCATGCCGCCCATGCCGCCAGGAGGACCGGCTGGCATCTTGGATTTACTTGATGCAATTACATCATCAATCCTAAGGAGCATATTTGCAGCTTCTGTGGCAGATTTTATTATTTGTTGCTTAACTGCTATGGGTTCAATAACGTTCTGCTTATGCATATCAGCAACTACAGTATTCATAACATCTATTCCTGTCCATTTAGCACCCTTGCTCTGTTTCGCTCTAAGCGTAGTCATTGTGTCAATGGGATCCATCCCTGCATTTACCGCTAATGATAAAGGTATTGTGTCTAAAGCGTCTGCAAACTTTCGAACAGCTAACTGAGCTCTGCCTTCCATGTTGCCAGACCATTGACGTAATTCATTAGCAACAAAAGCTTCAGGTGCTCCACCGCCTGCTACTATAACAGGATTTTCCAAAACATCTTTTACCACCATTAATGCATCATGGATTGATCTGTCTGCTTCGTCGACCACTCTTTGAGATCCTCCCCTGACCAGTATTGTAACGGCCTTGGGGTTTCTACAACCCTCAATGAAAACCCACTTATCTGTTTCAACCTTCCTTTCCTCTACAAGATCGGCTGAACCTAAATCCTTGGACGTGAAATCATCTAAATTGTTAACAATTCTGGATCCACTTGCTTTGGACAGCTTTGACATGTCACTTTCTTTGACTCGCCTTACTGCCAATATTCCTTCCTTTGCCAAATAATGTTGTGCTAAATCATCAATTCCTTTTTGACATAATACAACATTTGCACCAACTCCCTTGATTTTATCAACCATTGTTTTTAGCATTCGATTTTCTTCTTCAAGAAACATTTGCATTTGCTGCGGATCGTTAATCCTTATCTCAGCACTCATCTCGGTTTTCTCTATCTCTAGGGCAGAATTTATCAGTGCAATTTTCGCCTTTTCTATCTTTTTGGGCATACCCGAATGGACAACTTCTTTGTCTAATACTATTCCTTTCACAAGACTACTGTCCCTAATGGATGCGCCTGGTTTCTTTTCTACTTTGATATTGTCCAAATCCACCCTTAACTTCTCGCCATTATCTACACTTTCAGCAACTTGTCTTGCTGCATCAACCACCATTTTGGACAGTGTCGGACTATCATCAGAGACGAGTTTGGAATACATGCTTGTCCTTGCAATATTTGTCAAGGCAGTTTTGTCGTTTACATCAATCTTGATACCTATTTTTTGCAAAAATTCGAGAGCCTTTTCTGCAGCTGCTGTATAACCATCTACAATAACCGAGGGATGTACGTCTTTGCTTACTAGTTCCTCTGCTTTTTCCAATAACGAGCCAGCAAAAACAACTGATGATGTAGTGCCATCTCCTACTTCGTTGTCTACAGATTTGGCTACTTCGACCATCATTTTTGCGGCAGGATGTTGAACATCCATTTCCTTCAGAATAGTCGCGCCATCATTTGTAATCGTAACATCTCCAAGAGTATCAACCAACATTTTATCCATACCGCGAGGACCCAGACAAGTTTTGACCATTTCAGAAATTAGTTTAGCTGCGACAAAGTTGTTTCTCTGTGCTTCCCTACCTTTGCTTTCTTTAGTTCCTTCTTTTAATATTAAAACTGGCATTCCACCAGCTGTTGCTTGAATTGATTCCAACTTACATATCACCTTAATAGAATACCTTTGATTTTATCATGCCTCTTTTATAGTTTTAGAAAAAATGAATTCATTTACAATATTAAATACATCAAGAGACGAAATTAATTTATCTTAATGAAATTTCAAATCCTTATCCATAGTTTTTATGTACCGGGAATTTTGTTTGGCCGACAAATTACCAGGCATCTATGATCTAATTTGTTTTTACTTGGTAGAAAAAAGGTACAACTGAAAAGCCCTATACAAATTCATGTTTAAATAAATGAGCATTCATATTGCCTCTAACCATAAATCTGTCGGGGTACATACCATTGATTCCACAAGTTACAGTAACTGATCGGTTAAAGAATTATTATGAACTTACAAAGCCGAAAATATGGTATCTCTTAGTTTTTACTGCTTTTGGTTCAGCGATAACAGCTTCGTATTCGACAGACACTTTCCTCTCACCTCTTCAGTGGGTTTTTCTTCTGGTCGGGATTGTTACTGGATCTGCAGCTGCAGATGCGTTAACAGGGTACAATGATCGTGATATAGATGCCATCATGGATAGAACAAAGGCACGTCCCATCCCTTCAGGAAGAATTTCACCTAGGAATGCGCTTATCTTTGGCTTGCTCTTGGCCTCTATTTCGTTATTTTGTGCCTGGTCTATAAATTACATTACTTTAGGACTCATGGCATTCGGGCTTTTTGACAATATTATAGTATATAGTAAATGGCTAAAAAGAAAGAGTCAGACAAACATTATCCTTGGAGGATTCTCGGGTGGCGTTCCCGCGTTAATAGGTTATGTCGCGGTTACGACAGAACACTTAGAAATAGGACTAGCAATGGCTGGTTTAGTTTTCCTGTGGATTCCAACACACATTTGGAGCTTGGCATTGCATGTAAGGAAAGATTATACAAAAGCTGGTGTTCCCATGTTGCCGGTAGTTGCCGGAGAAAAAAGGTCCGTTCAAGTGATAGCTGGAACGACTCTCATGATGGTAGTTTTTAGTATAATACCTTTCTTCTTGAATCAGTTCGGGTTAATTTACTTTATTACTGCAATTTCAGGAGGAATTATAATGATAATCACATCTCTCTGGTTATTGGTGAAACCAAGCGAGAAGGCTTCATGGTTACTTTTCAAAATTTCCAGCCCCTATCTGACGGCGCTATTTGTTGCATTCATGGTGGATGCGATATTTCACTAACTATAATTTTCACACTCGTACAACAATCTTGCAATTACCACATGCGATTCTAAACTAATAGGACTTATAGAATATACACTGTTGCACAGACGAGTAACTGATTCGGAAAAATGTCCACGTTGGAAACCTCCTACTACAAAACAGCAATCCTTTGAATAAGTGGAATCGCTATTGTGCAAAATCTCGCTTAATTTAATTTTTGTTCCC